>JAIMBL010000039.1 GCA_023511615.1 Leptolyngbyaceae cyanobacterium HOT.MB2.61 | reverse complement strand
AATTTTGACGGGTCGCAGACCCTCAAAATTTAACCCCCATCAACTTCCTGGGTATTCGCTAACCGTCAAATTCAATTGGACAGAGTACTAGTTTGTTACTAACAGGAGCGGGTTACATTGAACACTTTCTTTTAGAGATGCGTTGCTGAAAGGCTTTTACAAAGTTCATATGTTAACCAAATGTCGCTCCCCTTATTAAGAAATTGAACTTCTAATCCCTAACCTGGAGTCTAAATCGAAGAGTCTTTGAGCGACGATGCCTGATGGAGTGTTTAGAGTGAGTGTTACCCATGAATCCTTCTCTGTCTACGTCCTGGTCAGTAGTCAAGGCGGCAGTTTCTCGAATTTCTGGGCCTGCAAAGGCTCTATCGAACGAGGAACTAGTTCGTCGCTGTCAAACCGATCCTTACCCGGATAGGATAGCGTTTGAAGAGCTGGTGCGCCGTTATCGCCCTAACGTAGAGAAGGTGCTTTACCACCTTGCTCCCGACTGGCAAGATCGGGCAGATCTGGCTCAGGAAGTGTGGATTCGGGTTTACCGTAATATTCACCGTCTCAGCGAACCGGCTAAGTTTCAAAGTTGGCTCAGCCGAATTGCCACCAACCTCTTTTATGACGAATTGCGTAAGCGTAAGCGATCCACGCCTGTGGTGTCTCTGGATGCTCCCCTTTCCTTTGGTGATAGTGAAATTGAGTGGGAGATTGCAGCATCTGACCCGGAACCTTCTGAAACGTTGGATCGGCAGGAGTTCTATAGTCATTTGAAAGGGGCGATCGCAGAACTGCCAGAAACTTTCCGCACAACCATTGTGCTGCGAGAAATTGAAGGCATGAGCTACGAAGAAATCGCCGAAATCACAGGCTCTTCCCTGGGTACCGTCAAATCTCGTATTGCCCGCGCCCGTCAACGCTTACAGCTACAGCTACAGCCCTACCTAGAGAGTGCTTGAAGTAGAAAAAGGGTAAAGAAGCCACCAAGAAGTAAGTAGGTCAATGCAATTTAGCTCATGTAAGTCAAGTTGTGTAACATCTTCTCCAGGCTTGTGATAGTAAAGGGTATCGAAGCGTGCGTTGAAGGTTTGCTGACAAGCCGGGCAAAGATAGCGTTGGACGCCACCAGGTGTCTTGCCGTGCTTATGAGCCTTCAAGTGTCCACTCAACAGGCATTGCATAAGCTGAACATCATCGTCATTGTGCTTCTACTTTACTCAACCCACTTAAACTTGATGCACGTTCCAAAATGCCCACCCTCCCCTAAAAGTTGACCAATGGAAGCAGGAACACATTGATCAATAAAAGATCAATAAAAAACGTCGAACTCACGATGCAACAGTCTCAAAATTTGCTAAACCACGAGCATAATCCAGGCAGGCCAAAATTTGCTCTAGTTGCAAGTCTGGAAACTCCTGAATTATCTATTCATATGTATTACCTGCTGCAAGATAGCCCAAAACCAAGCCATCCAGAATCCGGGTTCCTTTCACTCTTGGCTTGCCACGAAGCACATCCGAATCACTCACAATATACTCACGCCAGTTGATAGGCATAACCAGTTTTCCCACGCAAAGAACAGCTACGACTAGTCTAAATCAGGTGCAATTATGACAATCGCACGCCTCCAACCGCTCGGCTTTTATGAGAAACTATCTCAATAATATCAATCATTTTCTGCCTCGATGACCATCACTCTCTCCGAGCAAGCCTATGACGAGCTGTGGCAAGCCCAGAAGCCGACCGCGCAGCCCGACCCCCTCGATCCCCTGGATGTGACCTATGGCTATCCCCCCCTCCTGGGGCAGGGCTGGTGCCGTTGGATTCAACTCCGGGCCGGGTTGGAGGTGGAAATTTTTAATGCCCGGTTGCGCGATCGCGTGATTAGTCGGTGTGCTGATCGCCCCAGTGGGCTACATTATCACTTCCATTTGTTTGGGCAACATCAAGATCGGCATACAACCGTGGGCGATCGAGAGTTTGCGCTGTATGGCAGTGGCCTAGCGACCCATCAGCAGTTTGATGGCCCCGCACAGCAGGCCCTTGAGGTGAGTATTCATATGCATCCAACGGTCTTGGGTGCGTTTGTCGGCGACCTGACAGGAGAACTCCCGGCGGATTTGCAGCAACTGGTGCGCCCTGTGGATCAGGAGCATTATACGCGGGTTGGCGTTGTAACGCCGCTGATGGAGCATGTGTTGTGGCAGATTGTGCGCTGCCCCTATCGAGGGCTGTCGAAGCGGATGTACCTGGAAGGCAAAGTATTGGAGGTGGTGAGTTTAGTCCTGGAGCAGGAGCAAGAAGTGCAACGGGGCAGCCCGCCCACCATGCCCCCCTTAACCCCCGATATTCTGGAACGGATTCACCAGGCTAGAACGGTTCTGTTGCAACGGGTGGTAAATCCGCCGTCCCTGGCGGAGCTAGCCCAACAGGTGCAGTTGAATGAATATACCTTGAAGCGAGGCTTTCGCCAGGTGTTTGGCAAGCCTGTCTTTGAGTATTTGCATGACTATCGGCTGGAGCAGGCCCGGCAACTATTGGAAATGGGGGGATTGAGCGTAACCGCCGTGGTGAAGCAGGTGGGCTTGCGCGATTGCAGTTACTTTGCCGCCGCCTTTCGCAAGAAGTTTGGCTACAATCCCAGTGCCCTCAAACGCCAGCGCGGCTAAAAAAATTCCGCCTAGCCACCACAAAAATTCCGTCTAGCCATCAGTGCGATCGCCTCAGTGCGCTTACCAATCTGTAAGCTAATTGAGAATAGTTATTATCTGGTGTGAGTGTGATGGTCAGAAAGTTGCAAGGACTCCTGTGGGCGATCGGCATGGTGTCGGGGATGGCGGCATCGGCGGCAGCTCAGGAACTGCCCTCTCCTGGTTCCCCGGTGCTTCGCGTGGGTGATTCTCCTGTAGAGACACTTCGTGAACGCCCGAAGCCTGCTACCACCGTCAAAGCATGGGTCGCCCAAATCGAAGCGGCAACCGTGCAAGTGACTGGGGTGAAACTGGAGCGCAGCGAAACCGGTCTGGATATTGTGCTGGAAACGGCAGAAGGCAAACCCTTACAAGTGGATGCGACCAAGTTTCGCGCTGAGGGCAATCGCCTGATTGCCGAGATTCCCAATGCGGTGCTGGCATTACCAGAGGGGCAGGCATTCTCGGCTGAAAACCCCACCGCCGATATTGCCTCGGTGCAGGTGGTGCAGCAAGATCCTAACAAGATTCGAGTCAGCGTAGCCGGAACCAGCGCCCCACCAACCACTGAGGTGACGCTGAAGACGGGGGGGTTGGCCTATAGCCTCAACCCAGCAGCCGATGAACCGGATGAGGAAATTGTGGTTACAGGCGATCGCCAGGATGGCTACAACCCTCTCAATTCGAGCACGGCGACGGGCACAGACACCCCGATTCGGGATATTCCCTTCTCAATTCAGGTTGTGCCCCAGCAAGTCCTGCAAGATCGCAACGTCACCGAACTGGGAGATGCCTTAGAAACGGTGGGTGGTGTTTCCCCAGCGGGTGGCAGGGGTACCAGTGTGAATGGACCCAACTTCCTGATCAGGGGCTTTGATGTGAGTAGCAACATCTTCCGGGATGGCATCGGCTTTGTTTCCCTGGCTCCACTGAGTACGAATGATATTGAGCGGGTGGAAGTGTTGAAAGGGCCGGCTTCGGTGCTATTTGGGCAGGGTGAACCGGGAGGGGTGATCAACCTGGTTTCCAAAATGCCTTTGAGGGAACCGTTTTATTCTGTCTCCTTTGGTGCTGGCAATTTCGATACCTATCAGGGTGGCATCGATCTTTCAGGACCTTTGACAGAAGACCGAACAGTTCGTTATCGCCTGAATATTTCCTATGAAAACTACGGTAGTTTTCGTGATTTTGTGGATGGAGAACGGTTCGTCATTTCTCCCCGCCTGACCTGGGATGTGGGTCCTGATACATCAATTGATTTCTTTGGTCAATACATACGAAACCGAGAAACCCTGGATGAGGGACTGGTGGCGATCGGCGATCGCGTTGCTAATCTTCCCCGCGATCGCTTCCTGGGTGAGCCATTTAGCGAATTTAACCAGGATCAATTTAACCTGGGCTACCGAGTGAACCATCGGTTCAGTGACAGGTTATCCCTGCGCCATGCCCTGCAATATACCCAGTACAGCCCGGAGCGGTATGCGCCGGTGTTTGATTCTCTGGATGAGGAAACGGGTGAACTGAGACGGTTTGAATTCTTTGCGGGTGGAACCTACAAACGCTTCTTCACCAATGCCGAACTGATAGGTCGATTTGCGACTGGCTCTGTGCAGCATCAGCTTCTATTTGGGATTGAATATCGCCGAGGTACAGAAAATCCAGAGTTTCAGTTTAGTAATCCTTATCCATCGATCAACATCTTCAATCCCATTTACACTAGAGTTCTTTACGCGATCGCACCTGAATTTTTCCGGGATGACAGTCTTGATATTATCGGGATTTACCTGCAAGACCAGATTGATTTATTGCCCAATCTGAAACTCCTGGCAGGAGTACGTTATGACTATGTAAATCAATTCCGAACCACCCGTAACCTGGGCGAACCCAGAGAAGAATTTGCACTACAGGACAGTAAGTTTACGCCCCGATTTGGCATCGTCTACCAGCCGATCGCACCCCTGTCGCTCTACGCCTCCTACACCACCTCCTTTAACCCCTCCTTTGCTGGCAGTCTCAACGAGGATGGTTCACCTTTTAAGCCAGAAACAGGACGGCAATTTGAAATCGGCATTAAAGCAGACCTCTCAGAGCGACTCAGCCTCACCCTAGCCGCCTTCGACATTCGCAAACAAAATGTTGCCACCCCCGATCCACAAAATCCGCTGTTCTCAGTTCAGACTGGAGAGGTTGCCAGTCGTGGATTTGAGCTCAATTTGGGAGGGGAAGTCCTACCTGGCTGGAATGTGGTTGCTGCTTACACCTATCTGGATGCCTTTGTCAGTAAGGATAATACGGACATTGTTGGGAATAAATTGGCTAACGTACCCGCTAACCAGTTTAGTCTCTGGTCAACCTATGAAATTCAACAAGGTAGCCTGCAAGGCTTAGGATTTGGCTTGGGGTTCTTCTATGTTGATAACAGACCGGGCGATCTGGACAATACCTACACTTTGCCAAATTATTTCCGCACCGATGCTGCACTTTACTATCGTCGGAATAACTGGCGAGTGCAGTTAAACATTGAAAACTTGTTCAACATTGAGTATTTCACTTCTTCAACATTTGGTTCCCGGTTAGGGATTAATCCGGGTGCACCGTTTTCGGTTAGAGGCACGATCGCAGTTGATTTTTAGATAATTTCTGAGTGACAACGAGATGAACAGCTGGAGTAAAAGAACTACCATCTTTCCCAGTAAAGTATTTCAGCATCGCTTTCGCGGGCTGATTTTATCGATGCTCCTGCTGTTTACCTGTTGGGGTGCGACCGCCTGCCACGCAGCGCTTTACTATCGTAGAGATGGTTTGAATGTGGCAATTAATATCCGTAACCTTTTTGATGATGATTATGTTATCTCCACCTTCGGCGCATCTTCTGCTCAGAGAGACGCTCCTTTTACAATCACTGGCTCTATCAGTTGGAAGTTTTAGGGTAATTGTCTAACTGGGCGATCGCCGATTGCTATTTGTCTCCAAAAAGATGAGCGCGATCGCTCCCCAAAGTTGTTCCTCACATTACTTCACTCTTCTTCCCATGGCATCTATTCACCTCCCCCAAGCACGAAAACACTTCAAGCTGCGATCGCTATTTTTCCACGTCCACCGCTGGTTGGGATTGACCGCTGGCATTTTACTCTGCATCGCCGGACTCACGGCAGTATTCTCGTTTTCTGGCATGAAATCGACCACTGGTGGCTGGTGCAACGCTTCGGTGCAATCAATCCCAAGATTAAGAACTGTAATTGTGATTAGGAGGTCAGAGGCAATTGTTCCAGCCGTTCAGCCAACCAAACTTTCACCAACGCATCACGACTGACCCCCAACCGTCTAGCTTCGCGGTCTAAGCCATTTAGCATCCACTCAGGAAAGTCGATCGTCACCGTTTGAGACTCGTACCCAGGACGATGAGCCGCAGACAAATCCAGGAATTCGCTAACATCATCACCTCGATCAAACCGCTGGTCAAAGGTCGTTGCTTTCATAAATCTCAATCTCCTCTAATCGGGATCGCCGTACTGATATTACTCGGACTCTGCCCTCTCGATAGGTAATCACCGCTGACCAATGTTTACTACCGATCTTACCAATCACCAAAAAACGCACTTCATCCTCTGTACGAGCAGGGATTTCAATTCGATTCATGTCTGCCCACAGTTGTTGAGCTTCCCAAAAATCGATGCCATGCTTCTCCTGATTCAACTGACTCTTGCGCGGGTCAAATTCAAATTCCATTGCCCGTCCACACAGTAATCACCAGATTGTAAGATACCCTCCCAGATTCACCATAACCCGATCTCTAGTTGTCATCACTCTGGCTCGTATTCTACCCATCTAGCTAACCAGCGAGTACTCCATGCCATTACTCCAACTCCCCCAAGCACTGAAACGTTTCAAGCGGCGATCGCTGTTTTTCCACGTCCACCGCTGGTTGGGATTGACCGCTGGCATTTTACTCTGCATCGCCGGACTCACGGGCAGTATCCTCGTTTTCTGGCACGAAATCGATCATCTGGTGATTGCCCAGCGATTGGGTTCACTCACCCCAACGGGAGCGCCGTCAGCGATCGCGGCGATTATGGACACGGTAAAAGCCGCCTATGCTTCTCGAAACTTGATCTTGAGCAGCATCACGATGCCAGGGAATGCCCATCAGCCCTATGAGGTCTGGTTTCAAGACCCTGCCGAGCATTACCTTCAGGTATTCGTCAATCCCTACACGGGGCAGATTCTGGGCGATCGGCAATGGGAAACCAGTTGGGCTGGCATCATCTTCGAGCTACACTACAAACTGCTGGCAGGTGAAACGGGCACCCTGGTTATGGGCATCGTTGCCCTGCTGACCTTGATCTTGAGTATAACTGGGATTGTGCTGTGGCCCGGCTGGCGTAAACTTGCCGCAGGCTTCAAAATCAAGTGGAAGCATGCCCACATCAAACGCATTAATTTCGATATTCATAAAGTCGCTGGCATCATTACTGCCATCTTTCTCGCGCTCATTGGCTTTACCGGATTTGCCTGGAATGTCCCCCAGGCGAAAGTCACCGAAGCTATCCATGCCGTTACGTTTACACCGCAGCCTGCTGACCCCGTTTCCAAACCGATTCCTGGCAAACAGCCCTTGCCCATTGCTGACCTGATGCAACGGGCGGATGCGGCGGTTCCCAATGCCACTACGACCTACATTGCCTTCCCCCAGAAGCCCGAAGGCGTCTTCACCGTTGGCAAAAGACAACCGCAAGAAAGAAATAAATATGGAAATACGCGCATCAGATTGGATCAATTTTCGGGGCAAGTGGTGCAATTGCAAGATGGAATGAACCCGAACCGGGCTGAGGCGATTATCAACCAGCTTGGCCCAATCCATGTCGGTACCTTCGGCGGCTTACCGACTCGTATCCTCTATGTGTTGGTGGGAGTGGCGCCATCGGTTTTGTTGATCACTGGCTTTGTCATGTGGTGGCATCGCAAGCGCAAGCAGAATAAGGGCGATCGCGAAGGGGTATCAACCTTGATTCAATCTCGATAATTCAATTCTTCCTTCTGCTCACCGCCCAACAGCTGCACAAATTTTTGATGCTCTGGCGAATTCAACCCTTGTCGCAATACCGATAATACCGTTGCCATTTCTCCTGCTAACAAAGCAGATACGGCTAACCACAAACCAGGAAAAACCTGACTCCGAAGGATTCCTTGCTCATCGGGCAGTTGCATCACATACTCCTCCGCTTCCAGCCGGAACCAATCCAACTGACCCTCTAATGTTCGCCAGACAATGTATTCCCGCACTTGATTTCGCCGATAGGCTCGTTTTTTATCATGCAGATCGATCGCCGCACTACTGGCTGCCACTTCCACAATGAACTCTGGTGCCCCTTCGATGTAATCGTCTGCACCGATGGTGGCCTGTCTACCCGGTATCAGGAGTACGGCATCCGGCTGGGGTTCATTCTCTAAATCCAGCTTCACCGTTGGTTCAATGCCTAAAACCACGCCCGGAGTAAATGCCTCATAAGTACCTAACCAGGTTGCCAGTCGCCCATGAGGTTGTCCATGGCTTGTGATCCGTAGCGGTGATGCCATGTAAACCACTCCTTCAACTAATTCAGCTTTCTTGACATGGGGCATGGCTGCATAGCGGCGCTCAAATTCGGCGCGGGTGAGGCGATCGCCACTTTCCAGGGGAGGAAGCTGAAGGAGTTGTTCGGCGGTCATGGCGGCAGAGACGCTAAGGGTCTATGGCTCGATAGTATTTTAGCAGGGCGGTTTAGTCAGTTAATTGAGTTTGAGTGGAGGTGGTCATGTCTGAAATGACTTTCAATCAAGAGCAACTGAAGGAAATTTTAAAGACTGCAATTGTTGAGTTAATTCGTGACAATCACGAAGAGATTTCTGAATTTCTGGCAGAAATCATTGAAGATATGGCAATGGAACGGGCGATCGCAATCCTTCTCTTGAAAATATCCACAAGCTAGCTAAAGCCCTTGATATAAAGGTTTCTGCGCTCTTTATTAGCTATGGAGTTGATGAGCCATCTGAAGATTGATGCAATTCACAGCGCTACAGATTTTGTTTTAAGGCAATCTGGGTTAGTGCTTTATGAAGTTCAACCATCGCCAGGGTGTCGAGCTGGCAGTAAGCCTTTAAATCCGCTATCAATTGGGCTTTTTGGTGTGAATTGGAGCACAAAATCATCTTGTCCCAAATGGCTTGCGCCTGATCGCCACGCTGACAATTTAGAGCTTTGTAGCTCAAATCTGGAACCAGAACCGGCAAAACGTTTTTAATGGAGGTAGATCCTTGGAAAGCAGGATGTTTGTAGTGGTTCTTAAAAATATCCTCTAAGTCCCAAAGCCGAGTGGCGATCGATTCTAGGTGAATTGCATAAGCAGGGAAAGCTTGCGCCAATTTCCGCAACAAGCTAGCTTCAAAAGACTGGTGGTAGACAACTACAGAACCAATAGCAGTGACGTCTTTAGTCAATGCCGCAATCAATGGAGGTCTCGGATCAGACGTGGCAGTGTGAAGATACTCTCGGTGTTCGACATGCCCATTTGGGTAAAGAATGTGGCAACTGTATTGAAAGGGGAACTGCTCGTAGGGTTTCAACCCATTAAATCTAGGGATCGCAGGATTTTGGGCTTCAAAGTCGAAGAAGTGAATGGGATAAACAAGTTCGGCTAGACTGGCGGCAATCGCCGCTTCGTCCAAAACAGGCTGACCACTGAAGACGCTGTTAACGTAGCTGCGCTGGTTATCTGATAGAGGGTAGTTGGATGGAAGTTCAGCGATCGCCAAAATTCCCTGACTGATTAACGCCTCTTTCTTTTTCCAATCCAGGCGAGGAATCGTAAAGATCGAGATTTCTGGAACATGCTGCCAACAGTAGTCTGTAAAAGGACAGGGATTGGGATTGTCGCAGTGTTTGCCAATCGCAAGTGTGGGTTCTAAATTCTCGGCGAGAATAGCCCCAAATTGCTCAAGCTTTTTGGGTATTGCAGGCACGAGCTGATCAACTTCTTCGGTAATATCGGCAACTACAAAAAGGTCTGCTAGGTTGGGAAACTGGCAAGTCTGAGTATTGATATGCATCAGCTTGGTTGCACCAATCGGTAACCCCGCCCCAATCAAAACGTATTTTTGAAGGGCTAAATCCCATTGATGCTCATCTTTAACCTTACTGGAGGATTTGACCTCAATTAATTCCCATATGCCGGTTGAAATTTTCTGAAGAATGTCGCATCGAACGAACAAGCCATCAAAACTGAAGGCAGCTTCAAAAAGGCACGATGCTCCAGCGGCGATCGCATCTTGAGTCGCTTGAAGAGCCTCCTTTCCGTTTCCCAAAATCAATTGCCCATTCGGAAATTGCTGACGGGCGTAATGCCCAACCTCTTCGCCTTGGTCGATGATGTGTTGCTGGGTTGGGGAGAGAGCAGTGGCCTGGTGTGGCTCCTGCACTTCCAACCAGAGTTTCTTAAGGCATTGCAACCCACTCATAAAGTTTGATTTTGTCAGAAGGGCAGCCATATTTTGTATTGTGGAATTTTAGACTCTGTTCAGAGTTAGAATTCCCGATTCAGGAGGCTAACGCTTGAATGCACGAAATCTTGTTGGGAAAGTACCTGACTTTGCAGGAATTTTGCACGTGTACGCAGATGTACCAGAAGTACGCTGACCCAATAAACCCCTACCCTGAAAACCTAGAGGAAACGATTCCAGCGTTGCAGGCATTTTGTCAGCACATACTCGATCCGGTGATTGACCACTTTGGCAGAGAGCGCTTTCAGTTGACCTACGGGTTTTGCTCAAAGGATTTGAAGCGGTTTTTGAGCCAGAAAGACCCAGAGATAGGCATAAAGAAGATCCAAGCCGTGACCAGCACATAGCGCATGAGAAAAACCGGAATGGCAAGTATTACTGCGACCCCTTGCGGGTAACGCAAAGCGATCGCCTCGGCGCTGCCTGTGATTTTCGGATTATTGGGTTGGAGAGCGATCTCCTCGTGTGGAGTGGATTCTGGAACAGCAGCTATCGTTTGATTAGTTGTACTACTATGGGAGAGATCGACCTATCCACATTAGCTACAGCCCTCAACAAAGGCAAAGTATTTGGACATTCACAGACAGGGGAGTGCCAACCAGAAAAGGGATTGAGCAGTGGTTAGAACGCCTTGGGTAGTCCTGCCTGTTTGAGGACAGCATTTGCCGTGTGACGAGATTTAATCGAGCCGTCTATCACAAACCGCCGATCAGTCATTGGGCTGTACCAGATTTCGTGGTCTCCTTTGCCTTGACGTTCAAAAGAACAACCTGCTTCGGTCAACAGTTTTTTGAGCGCAGGCGTGAGCGATGTAGCCATTGATTAAGCAACTTCGATGAGTTCTTGCCGATGGCTGGTAAGTTGAATAACAATCGTCCCTGCATAATCGGCAGAAATGACATGGTTGAGGAGCAGTAGATCGGGGATGATCTGCCGTAGCTTTTGACTCAGTGCCTCGATCGTATCCGCTTCAGTGGCTAATCCCGGTACATCTTCACTGGTTGCCACCCAGACGGCGGCTTCTGCATCCCAAAAGGCATCAATTTGATAAGTGTCCTGTTCCATGCCTGCCTCTACCTGAGCGATCGTTTTTCCAGTTTAAAGCACCGATCGCCTCGGTGCTGCCTGTGTTTTCGGATTGTGGGGTTGGAGAGCGATCGTGGATTCTGGGACAGCGATTGCCGTTTGATTCCCTGTACTACTATGGGAGCGACCCTTACGGTATCTGCGAAGCAGCGCGCCCCATCCACATCAGCTACGCTCCTCAACGAAGACACAGTATTTGGGCGTTTACAGATGGAGGAATGCCCACGAAGAAAGGTATTGGGCAATTGCTCGGCGAAATTTAAGGTGCTAGTATTTTCCCTAAGTAAATTAGATGGAATTTCATCTAATTTAGTGTAAGGAGATCAGCATTGCCGGATACCTACGATAAGCGTTGTCAATTAGGAGCATCTCGCCGTCGTCTTGAAGATGCTGTAGCTCTACATAGTTGTAGGCGTTGGTGGGGGCAGTTTATATAGGAGGGTATGCGATTGAATGTTCTCTAAAATCTCTTATCTGCTATGACGAGCATAAAACTAACTTTAAGGAAACTTCAGCCTTCAAGATGGGCTTACAGGGTGCAAGCCTGCACAACTTAGCAAGGTTGCTCAGCAGGACTAGCTTGCAGCGTACTATCGAATTAGACAGAACTGGAAAGCTTAGAGACACCTGGAAGACTATAGTTTCAGTTTGGATTAATGATGAACTACGATATTCTGACAAACTAGGAGAAGAATTAGACAGCACAAAATTTATTGAGGCAGTGAAAACGTGGCATCAGCTACTTCTAAGTAAGCAAGGAGAAGCCTCATGACAGATATATCGAGAATATTAGATCAAATCAAGAGCCATCTGCTTCAAGAATTACAACCTCAAGATCCCGAAGCAATAGTATCTGTAAGGAAAACTTCTCTAGGTTGGCTCACAGTTCAAGTTGTAACTGATTGCTTTGAGGGAAAGACTTTAGCCGAACGTGAAGAGAAGATTGATAACTTACTTGCAGCAGTAAAGTTGAACCTTGGTCAATATCCTATTGCCAGCTACAGCTTGTTAACTCCACAAGAAGAATTTGAACAGCCAGATGAGAGTATTCAACTACCTCTTTGGTCAGATGTATTGATGGCTCCTGACCCTAATCATCGAGCTTCTATTGAAAAAGACATGCCAAACCGCCCACAGATTGTAACCTTTTACTCCTTTAAAGGAGGGGTGGGCCGCTCTACGGCTCTGGGAATGGTAGCCATTCTACTAGTCAATCGCAACCGTCGTGTAGTTATCATTGATTTTGATCTTGAAGCACCTGGTATTTCAATACTACTCCGTCCAGATGCCGCAGATGGAAATGGAGTACAAAATTATGGAGTCTTAGATTACATTCATCAACGTTATCTAACTCCAAATGAAAATATTCCTGCAATTGAAGATTGTATTCATCAAGTTAATTTGCCCAGTCGTGGTGAGCTTTTCTTAGTACCTGCTGGAGAATATAATGAAAACTATGTTCATCGATTAGCTGAGTTAGACCGAAGAACTTGGCAATCCTTATATAAAGGAGAAACGAATCCAGTTCAGCAACTTATAAAAGATATAAAAGAGCAAATAGATCCTGATGTCATTCTGATAGATGCTCGCCCGGGATTCAACGATACAGGTGCAATTGCGTTACTTGACTTAGCGGACACGGGAGTTATTTGTTTTTCACCAACTGACCAAAGCTTTGATGGTTTGCGTTGGGTGATACAAGCTGCTCGTAAGCAGTCTGACTATCAAGGTAAACCCGATCTTCGCTTCCTACTTACACCAATGCCGACCCTTGCCGAAGATCAGCTTGATTCCTGGATAACTAAAGCTGAAGATTGGATAGTAGAACATTGGGGCTTACCTGATGGTGTAAGCGTGGGAGAGCTTTACTATAAAATTTTCTACAACCCAAACATTGCAGCTTTATCTAGCTTAATTAATGCTCCGGTAAATCTTCTGAATGATTATTTGCCGATAGTAGATGCTATTGATGCTAGTCTTCCAGATATTAAACCAGTCATACCTGCTACAGCTACTACGGGAAATCGTGAAACTATTCTGAATGAGCTTCATTTTGAAGCAGCAAGGGCACAAGATTTACAGGCAGATAGTATCCCGACTATCTTTCAACGTACAGAAGATTTTCCAAAGTTTCTTAGCAATAGGACATGGCTGGTTCGAGGTGCTAAAGGAACAGGTAAAAGTATTTTATTTAGGCTATTTATAGAACAGTCAGATAGAGCCAAGGAATTAGCGAATACCGATGTTGATTTAACCATCTGCCAGTTTGTTGCTGCACACGGCGAATCTAGGTTAAGAGCCTCTATTTTGAGCAGTGAAAATCTTGCGAATTATGAACAGCAAGTTGGTGAGAATAGCTGGGCTATTTTTTGGTTAAACTATGCCATTTTGCAATTATTTAGTAATTTTTCAGAGCTATCTTCTATTCCTGAACTAAACAATGGCTTAGCAGCATTAATTGCCGAAGAGTATTTGACACAAGCTTCGATTGTCGAATGGCTAGTACAACGTACTCAATCACCGCAAGCGATTCCCCAAGCTAGTGATGAATTGAGAAAAATCGATCGTTGGTTAAATGAGAACAATAAGAGTGTATGGCTTTTATATGATGAGCTTGACGCTGGATTTGGATTTGGATCAGATAGTTATGCACGAAGAAGACGTGCATTAGAAACTCTTTTAGCTTGGTGGTTAGAAAGTGGAACTAGCTTAAAGCGGATTGTACCAAAGATATTTTTGCGAGAGGATATTTGGAATCAGCTTAGTTTTGTGAACAAAGGGCATTACGTAGGGAGATCGCTACAACTAAGCTGGGATGAAGCTGATTTGTGGAGGTTGGTTTTACGTCAGGCTTTACAAAGTTCTTCCACTTTGAGTCAAGCTTTAGAACAGGAATTTGGGATAACAGTAGGTAGACTTGAAACGTTTGAGCTTGGACAATTGCGTAGAAGTCTTTACCCACTGTGGGGAGAGCGTATGGGGCGAGGGAAGAAAGCATTTACCTATAACTGGGTGCGTACACGAATTGCTGATAGTAACGAGAACTGTTTTCCACGGAGTTTGGTCTTACTTTTAAAGGAAGCAGTATGTAACGAAAAAGAAGCAGTACGTAACGAAAAAAACTTTTCTACAGAATACAGTTCTGAAATAGTGCTGCGCCCAAAATCATTAATTGATGCATTTCCCACTGTTTCACAGCAAAGAGTAGATGAGGTGCGTAATGAATATCCTGAACTTGAAGAACCTCTTAATAGACTTCAAGGAGAACGTTCACCTATTGATGAAAAGAGGCTGTCGGATATCTGGAATGTGCAAGATGGTGAGTTATCCCTTCGTATCAAAGAAATGGTAGAGGCTGGAATTTTGAGAGAACGCTCTCGTCCTAAAGATCCTCCTCCTCGCATTTACTCTATTGCCGAACTATATTTGTATGGATTAGGAATGGTTCGTAAGGGTCAGCGATAATTGGTGTATATATTTTTGCTATCGTAAATCTCAAGCGACAAATCAGTTTTTAATTCTTTTTATTCCCTCTGCTTTGTCCGAATGGTTGATCGCACCAACTTCACCCGATACGGATCAGCATCTTTCCGCCACACCACACGATGCCCTTTTAGTTCAGCACAATGCTCCTCCAGGCATTTTTGCCAGCCACGAGTGTCATAAATTAGGCGCAAATCATCCAGCAAGCCCCATTCTGTTTCCTGCCGCGTCAGCTTTGCGAACTTCTCATAGAGCGGATAGTCGGGTGTCACCATTGAATCCTTCTGGTGCAGTAGGGGTGGATTGTCGTTGGGGTCATAGTCCCGGTAATGGACGTGGAGATCTCGTAGGTCGATCGCCATACTGGTGTGCAGGGCAGGATGGGGATCGGTATCAAAATTTGGGTAGAACAGGTAGGAAATCTTGGGTTTACGGAAGTGGAACTTGACGACATTGGCTTCCTGGGGACGACCGATTGTGCGAGAGGCGCAACCTTCATAGAGCCTCAGTAGCGGATCAAGTGCCTCGATCGCTGACACATGAACCCACAGAGAATTCGGTCGCTTCTGCCCGATCGCGCTACTCTTGCAGCGTTCCTCGACCACCTCCAAGTTGCCTAAGCTCATCAACATTAGGTCTGCCGCAGCACAGGCTTGTTGGTAGCCACCAAATAGACTTTTGATGTCGTTCTGCACCACGGGGGTTAAATCCCGCAACTTGGGACGACGACCAAAATGGCTCAACGCCAGATAAACCAACAAGTCCTGACGACGGCGATCGCTAATCGCATCCCACTCCTGCGGATTGGTAGCTTGCAGGACGATCTGAAAGGCCCGCCGCAGATTGCCAAATTCGCTAGTGAGTGCTTCTGTCTCAGGTAGTTCCTCCAGGGTTGGCAGCCGTCCCCGCTCCGTGAAGAACGCCATCAACGGAGTGAGCAGTTCCTTGTAATCTTCAAACCGCTTATTTGCCAGTTGCACTTTGGGAACACTGACCCGCGATCGAAACCGAGATGCCCGAAAGGTTTGAGCCTGTGCCTCGTCTCGAAAAACGAAGTAGATTCCCAACCCTGCTGGAACTGCATCGACCCCCAGCACCTGGTCAATGTAAAGCTTCAGTTCCTCCTGGTCATAGTACTTCTGAAAGGTATTACGGCTGGTAATCACCCCATCTCCGTAGGCAATCTGACTGTTGCCCTGAGCAATGAGAACCTGGGCTGAAACAATCAATACCTGTCGGGTTAGCTCCCAAGCTTTAATCAGTGCCTCACGCCGCTCCGTCTGGGACTCAATCACATTGATGACATAGCCCAGGTTAACGACATCCGCAGCGACTAAAGGAGAATCTGGGCGGTAGTAGGGGTCCCAGCCAGAACCCTTGTAGCCCAGTTTGGCAACCCGTTCCAGATCGCCGCCCTGCCCACAGCCGTAGTCAAAGAAGGTTGTGTTTTGGTTTAGCAACCCTGCCTCTAATGCCAAACGCACAGGTTTGGAGAAGTCGTTGCGGCTGATGGCTGCTTTGTGGCGATCGATCTTGAGTTGGGTGGATTGGGTGTTGAGGAGAGAGCGATGAACCAGGGTATGCCCCTGAAACGCAACCTTGAATTGGGCTAAGCGTTCTTCCCAGGCTAAGCGTGTCCCGATCGCCCTTGGATTATCCAGTAGCCCCAGAGCTTCTTCCTGACGAGTGAGGGTAGCGAACTGCTGGTAGTGGGGATAATCAGTCCCAACAAAGGTTTCTTTTCGATGAAGAATAAAGGGGTTACCTGCCTCACTGTAATCTCGACGATTCACCTCACGGCTTAGCAGGTTCACCTGGATGCTGGATTGAAGCGCCGGGTGAGGATCGCGGTCAAACTCTGGGTATGAGAGGTAGGAGATGCTCGGCTTTCCTAGATTGAATTTAACGAGCGTAATCCCCTCTGGGTGAGCAGCAATCTCTCTGGCTTCCCTCTCGTACTCTTGCAGAAGCGGGTCTAATGATTCTAAAGCTGAGACGTGGACGTATAAGGCATCCGGCAACAGCTTACCCACCTTGCTGCGTCGGCAGGTAAGGGCGATCGCACTAAAGTCATCAAGGCTACAAAACATCTGCAAAAGACTTCATCTGCCTCAGTCGCAATTTGAACCCACTATGCTACTGCCCTTAAACGGTTGATCACTTTGTGCGCTTTATTATTCTGCGTCATCCCTGTTAATTAAGGACAATTAAGCTCCTCCCCCCCTATACATCTACGGTGTATACACAGGTCTGGTCGGTTCAAGTTTGAAGCCTTTTAGCCCCCTAAATCCCCCAATCCTGGGGGACTTTGAAGATTCAGTTTCCCCCAAACTTGAGGAGGTAGGGGGGCGAAACCCAGCAATCTGAAGATGATTCAGAGATCTGTATACACGGCAGCCCCTATACATGGAGTAGCATAATAGCTGCACGCTATGGCTGGGGCTTTCCAGGTCGCTCTGAATCGTAGAAAATGGGTACATTCGTTCTATAAGATTATGACGGTAGAACAAGCGAATCGCAATACAGATACCAGTGGCAATTCTAAAGCCATTGTCTTTGCTCGTCATGAAACGTTTCACCCCCGCTTTGGCTGGTTGAAGAAGGGATTTGACCATGCCTCTGTCGATTCAGGGATTTTTTTAAGGGAGGATGCCCCAGTTCGACTTGGCGTAGGGAAAAACATGGTGCGCTCGATTCGGTACTGGTGTTCTGCCTTTAAGCTTTTGGAGGATGACCAGCCAACAACGTTTGGTAAACAACTTTTGGGACAAAATGGCTGGGATCCTTATTTAGAAGATCCTGCCTCCCTTTGGCTCTTACACTGGAAGTTGCTGGAAGCGCCTAGCTTGGCAACCGCTTGGGGTGTTGCCTTTAACTATTTTCGTCAGACTGAATTTACAACTGAAGACTTGTTCTACCAGCTTTGTGAGTATCGCGATCGCGTAGCACCAAGAATTTCTGATTCTTCCCTCAAAAAGGATGTGAGTTGCCTTTTGCGGATGTATGTGGTTCAGTCCAGTGGCAAGGCTCAAGTCAGCGAGGATTCCTTAGATTGCCCCTTTACGGAACTGGGGTTGATTCACACCGCAGGGGATTCTCGGCACTATATGTTTCGGGTTGGACAGAAGCCAAGCTTACCCCCAGAAATTGTGGTTTACGCTTGCTTGCAGCACCACGCTCAAACCGGCAGCCCCGCCAAAACGATGCCCATTGCCAATTTGCTCTACGACCTCGGTAGCCCCGGACTTATATTTAAGTTAACTGAGAGTACCCTGTGTAGCGCGATCGAGACGGTAGCCCGACGACGGGATCAAATTCGGCTCTCGGATGCCGCCGGAAAGCTGCAATTTTCCTTTATGGGGGAGCCGCTTGAGCTATCAGAGGCTATCTTAGACGGGTACTATCGGGCGGGGAGGTGAGCAAGATGTCGAATCAGGCTTTATCAAGCTACTTCGAGCTACACCGCCGCTACTACCGATCCGTCAATTTAGAGAGAGATTTAGACAAGCCTGATGCGGTTCAGGGCTATGTTCCGACTGAGCGATCGGCTGAAGCTCTGCGGCGGATTTTGTCTGCCATTGGAGATCCGAATGCTCACCGATCCTGGACACTGACTGGAGTCTATGGAACTGGAAAATCAGCGTTTGTTCACTATCTTGCGGCTTTGTGTGCAGCTGAAGGTAGTCAAGTTGCTGAGACAGCACGAGCGATCGCGGAATCTGCTTTTGCGGCTGACAGTCCCGAAATGAAAGCTATCAGAAATATCCCTCCATCGGGTTTGTTAAGAGCCGTTGCTACGGCGCAACGGGAACCTTTGAGATGGACGATTGTTCGTGCCCTGTCACGTGGATTTGAGTTTTTCTGGAAAAAAGAGCAGAAGCCAGATTTCTGGATGGATCTGAATGAGTGGTGCTTTCAAGCAGAAGAGGGCAACTGCCAAGTTACCGACCAACAGGTGCTGAAATTGATCCGGGAAATCGTGCAAACGGTGGAAACGGATGTGCTATTGATTATTGATGAATTAGGTAAGAACTTGGAGTATGCCGCTCATCATCAGGGTATTCAAGATCTTTACCTGCTCCAGCAGATTGCTGAGCTAAAACTTGAGGGAGATCACCAGGTTCACCTGTTGGGCATTCTCCATCAGTCCTTTGCAGGGTATAGCGATCGCCTTTCAACCATAGAACAAAGTGAATGGACAAAGATCCATGGACGCTTTACAGATATCGTTCTGACCGAATCACCCAGTCAGATGACTCGCTTGATTGGGCAAGCAATTCATCGTACCAATTCGGAACCAGTCCTTCACAGCATCCACCTGCAAGCAGAAAGCTGGTTTGATGCCTTAAAGGATGTACTCTCGGAATACGAGATTTCGGCAAAGGTGCTAGCAGATGCCTACCCCCTGCACCCTCTGACGGCCCTGGTGCTGCCGATGCTCTGTGTGCGTTACGCCCAAAACGATCGCTCTCTATTTACCTTTCTCACCAGCGACGAGCCTTACGCCTTCAGTCAGTTTCTCAAATCCACCACCCTTGAAAATCATCAGATTCCGACCTTCAAGCTGTATCAGCTTTATGACTACTTTGCTGAGGCAGTCACCGGACTTGCGTCGCGGCTCAATTTACAACGTTGGGTTGAAGTGCAAGGGTTGATTCAGGATGCCAAAGACCAGAGCCAGGATGTTCTCAAGGTACTGAAAACCATTGGAGTCCTCAATCTCGCCACCTCAACTGGAAAGTTTCGCGCAACGCCTGAATTAGTGGCACTAGCATTGTGCGACTCTCCCACAGATGAAAAGGGGCGTAAACACTGGCAGAAGACGATCCAGTCCCTAAAGCAGAAAAAGCTCATCACTCATCGCAAAACCCAGGATGAACTGCGAATCTGGCAAGGCTCAGATTTTGACGTTGAAGCGGCAATTCAAGCCCAAATTGAGCAAGCTCATTCCCCCTTAGCCGATCTGCTGACCACCACCTATCCCTTAAAACCACTAGTCGCTCAACGCCATTACACCACCACGGGCAACCTCCGCTATTTTGAGCAACGGTATATTGATAGCCGGGTTGACCTACAGGCGTTGACTGGTACGACGACCGGGAGTGACGGCTTAATTGCTTACTGGTTAGATACTGCGCCGCTTGAATCCGTTCCACCCCGCACCGCAGATGGAAAGCCTCTGATTGTGATTACGGTTGCCAATCTTGAGCTACTCCGAATGCGGAGTGAAGATTTTTTGGCGCTCAAGCAGATCTGGAAAAATGCCCCCGAATTACAAACAGATGGGGTGGCAAGGCGTGAGGTGAGACAGCGCCTGGTAGAGGCAGAGCAATTGCTGAATGAAACGGTCACCCTTTTGTTCAACAGGTCAGCACGAAACAATACTTGCTGGATTGACGGGAAACTCACCGCCATTGAGTCTTCTAGGAGTTTTCAATCTGCGCTTTCAGACCTGTGCGATCGCACCTACAACAAAGGTGCAGTGCTGGATAACGAACTGATCAATCGCCGTGAGCTGACCTCCCAGGGGGCAAAAGCTCGCCGCGAACTGATTGAGGCCATGCTCAAGAATGCTGACAAACCCCGCCTGGGGTTAGAAGGGTATGGGCCGGAAGTTGCGATACATGGGTCAGTGCTGGAGACGACGGGCATTCATCGGCAGGAGGATGGGGTGTGGGGCTTCTATCCTCCCTTAACGTCAACGACCGTTAACGTATCTTTCGTTTGGGATGAAATCGAACGATTCTGCACAGAGGCAAAAGAAACCAGCAAACACTAGACTTGCTCTACCAGAAGCTAGAACAGCCTCCTTATGGTGTAAAGCCAGGGGTGATCCCTGTCCTACTCGCAGCGTTTCTGCTGGTTCATGTGGATGACATCGGTATCTATAAAGACGGAACCTTTATTCCTGTTTTAGGGCCAGAGCATTTTGAGTTATTGGTGAAGGAACCCTCCCGCTTCTCAGTGAAATCCTTCGAGATGGTGGGATTGCGATCGCAGGTCTTTAGGGAGCTAGAAACCGTTCTGAAGTCTCCCAATGCCAAGGCTCCTGCGGGGGTGCGTAATGCATCATTGTTAGCAGTCGCTAAGCCCCTGTTTGGATTTGTCCGTCAACTGCCGGAGTTTACGAAATCGACAAAGCGACTGAGTGCAGAAGCACGAAACGTTTTACAGGCGTTACAAACGGCTCAGGAACCCGATGCTTTACTGTTTGTCTCTTTGCCGGAGGCTTGTGGGTTCAATCCCATGACAACGGGGCGTGAGGAAAATGAACAGGAAGCTAAAGCGTTTCGGAAGAAACTGGTGCAATGCCTCCATGAGATTCAGACGGCTTACGACAATTTGCTGGCGGACTGCCAGAAGCACCTCTATGAAGCCTTTGGCGTTCGCAGCAAGGAAGCCAACTTAAGGGAGGATCTGCGGGTTCGTGCTAGCTACTTGGTCGGGCAATGCATCGATCCGGTTCTGCGGCATTTTGTTGCCAAAGCGGTAGAAGAGGACTTGCCTGACAGGGATTGGCTAGAAGCTCTCATCAGGATTGTGGCAGATAAACATCCAAAGGTCTGGATTGATGAGGACTTCAGCCGATTTGAAATGGTGTTGAGTGATCTGGTGCGTCGGTTCGAGAATCTGGAGAGCCTTTGGACAGAAATCAGGCGGCAAGGTAAAGGATTCGATGCTCTTAGGATTACCGTGACCGAACCAAATGGACAGGAAGTTCATGAAGTGGTTTGGATGGATGAAGAACATGCAGATTTATTTGAGCGGCTTGCCGAAGAGGTGTTGAATACGCCAGCCCTGAAAGACAATCCCCGGCTCCAGAAGGGCTTTTTAGCGAAGCTGAATGAAAAACTCTTAAGTCGCAAAGATGTTGATTCTCAAGGTGAATTGGGGAAACCCAAACGGAAGCGAGGTCAGTCAGCATGAGCAAGAAGACGGTGCGGCACATACTAGGTCTCTCTGGTGGTAAGGACAGTACAGCCCTTGCTATCTTCATGCGTCGAGAATATCCTGATCTAGAAATCGAGTACTTCTTCTGCGATACCCATAAGGAACTGAAAGAAACTTATGAGTATCTGGGGCGAATTGAAGATTGGTTGGGGATTAAAATCCATTACCTTGAAGCAGAGCGAGGTTTTGACCATTGGCTAGAGGTATATGGCGGCTTACTCCCCTCTCCAAAAATGCGATGGTGCACCAAACAAATGAAAATCATTCCCCTAGAAAAATGGGTAGGGGATGATGTCGCCATCAGTTACATCGGCATCCGCGCGGATGAGAATCGAGATGGCTACATCTCAACTAAACCCAATATCACGCCTAAATTTCCTTTCAAAGAACACGGACTTGTTAAAGCTGACATCAACCGTTTACTTGAAGAAAGCGGCATTGGAATGCCTGATTATTACCGCTGGCGATCGCGCTCGGGCTGCTATTTTTGCTTCTTTCAGCGCAAATACGAATGGGTGATGCTAGCCCAAGAGCACCCTGACCTTTTCCAAAAGGCAGTTGAATATGAGCAAAATCATGCCGATGGCAGAACTTACACCTGGACCCAGGGCGAAACACTATTGGAGTTGCTAGAACGCAAAGAGCAAATTATTGCTGACCATGAAAGAGCAATGCAGAGGCAGCAACAAAACCTTAAAAACCAGCCTTTAGCAGAGGTGCTGGCAGCGGCTTTAGATGAAGAGGATGATACGCTACCCTGTTTGGCGTGTCACCTTTAACTGGACACCGATTAACTGGACACCGATCGCTTGGCTATTGGCTATCGTTATTGAAATTGGAGCGGGAACGTCTATGGTTCTAACCATCAGCCCAGAGCATATTGAACTCCCCCCCGGCAGCGACGTGACTCTGCGTGATCAAACCTGGGCAGACTATGAAGCACTGCTGGGGAGTCGCCGTGATCATGCGGCGATCAAAATCCGGTTTAATGCACATACTCGTGAAATTTCGATCATGGCTCCTTTGGCTGGGCATGGTAGGCGAATTGATAGTCTAGTCGATCTGGTGAAGGCGTTATTGCGCTATCAAGGACGAGATTGGGATAGCTCCCATCCTGTGACGTTGAAACGGTTTCAAGAGGCTGGGGCTGAACCAGATGCCTGTTTCTATATTGAAAATTGGCAAGCGGTTCTGGGCAAAGATCGAATTGATTTGAGTACCGATCCGCCTCCTGATCTGGTAATTGAAATGGATCTAACATCGCTGACAGAAGTGGATGTTTATCAGATTTTGGCGGTTCCAGAAGTTTGGATTTATCGCCAGGGTCATTTGACCATTGCTGTTTTAACCCCAGAGGGCTATCAAGACAGTTTGACGAGTTCTGTGTTTCCGACTGTAGATGTCAAGACACTACTGCCTCCCTATGTGGAACGAGCTTGGGCGGCAGGCTCTAGCATCGCGCTACGGGAATTTGAGGAATTTTTGCAGTCCAAACGCCTGATCAAGGAGGTCTAATTCCGTGCTGCTACAATCTTGGACGGCTCAACCTAAACGATTTACGGTGCAGGAGTATCACCGATTAGCAGAGCTTGGCTTCCTGAGTGAGGACGATCATATTGAACTGATTCGGGGAGAGTTGATTCAAATGGCAGCGAGGGGAACCGCCCATGAAACCTGTATTCGACGGCTGTTGCGAATTTTACCTCCAATCATTGGCGATCGCGCTACTCTCCAATGCCAGTCACCCATCACCATCGCCTTTGATGGAGAACCGGAACCTGATTTTGCGATTGTGAAAAACCGGGATGATGATTATGAAACAGCCCACCCCACTGCTGCCGATACACTGCTGGTCATCGAGGTCGCAGATTCATCGTTAGAGTGCGATCGCACGGTCAAGCTATCTCTTTATGCGGAGGCAAGCATTCCCCACTACTGGCTGTTTAATGTCATCGATCGCACCCTAGAAGCCTACAGCGAACCTGCTCAAATTACGCCAGGGCAGTTTGGCTATCTGAATCGTCGGATTTTCATCCCCGCTGGCGCGATCGCCCTGCCGGTAGGAGAGCAGTCCCTCTCCCTGGCTCAAATCTTCCCTTGACAGGCTTATACAATGGAGACACTGGGAATCCGTCTCAGCGTGGAGAGAAACCCATCATGACCCTAACGGCTCAGGAATTGGCAGATTTAATGCCCGATGCTCGTCAACTGGAGAGCGATGAACCGGAGATGGAAAGTTCGTTACACTATGCCCAGTTGGCGCTGCTGGTGGCCTGTCTGGAATGGCTGTGGCGCGATCGCACCGACTTTTTCATCGGGGCTAACCTCACCATTTACTTCAGCCGTGACCAGCTTAAACAGCGCGACTTGCGAGGCCCAGATTTCTTCTTGGTGACTCACACTGAGCGCAAACCCCGAAGATCTTGGGTGGTGTGGGAGGAAGGTGGGCAGTATCCCGACTTGATTATTGAGTTGTTGTCCCCTGCCACGGCTCAAATCGATCGCAGCTTGAAAAAAGCGCTTTACCAGGATCGCTTCAGAACGCCAGAGTATTTTTGGTTTTCGCCAGACACGCTGGAGTTTGAGGGCTATCGACTGGTTGGGCAACACTACGAAGCGATTGCCCCCAATCAGGCAGGTTGGCGCTGGAGTGAGGTGCTGGGGCTATTTTTGGGGGTACAGGATGGGCAGTTGCGCTATTTTACGCAGTCGGGAGCGTTGGTACCAACCCCGACGGAAGTTGCAGTCCAGGCAGAAGCGAACTCGCAGCGATTAGCAGAGCAGTTGAGAGCATTGGGGGTAGAGCCAGATGGTTAGGCGGTTGCAAAAAAAGAACCACAGAGCCACAGAGAACACCAGGAACTTAGGTTGTCTGCTTTGTGCCGTGGTGATGATTTCTACTCATGATATGCCTCTTCAAAAGATTCAGGATGCTGCCCTAATCCGAACGCGCAGCGTTCCCAAAAGAAAATTGCCTTATCCTCCTGTTGTTTCCCAATGCCAACCCTCCCCCCACTCACCCCACTCCAAAAAGAGGCTCTGCGTCACCTGCTGACCCCCAGCCCAACCGCTAAACCCCCCTCGGTGGCGGCTCTTCGGCAGGCAAAGCAGTGGGCGATCGCGGCTAATTTAATCAATGATCAGGGGTTAACGGCTGAAGGTAAGTTGGTTGCAACAAAAGATCCCTATCTTGAAGCAACAGTTACCGATTGGTTGATTCACTTGCATTTGAGTTTTGGCGATCGCAGTCTGTGGCAAGCGTTTGTGTTTGAGTTTCTTCTAGAGCATTCAGAATTTACTCAAGATGAATTGTTGAACTACTTCACGAAAGTATTCTCATCAGAATCTTACGATTCAATGCGTAAGGTTGCTCAGTCAATTCTGAAAACCTATACGAATTCAGGGGCGATCGCTAAGAGTCAGTTTCTCACTTACACCCGAAAAATGTATTCAATTGGCAATCCAGACCTGTCAAATCCCTATACAACTGGGTACTTACTGGCAAAGATTTGGCAACGAGATTTTAAGGCACAACCAGCGGTTTTGGTGGATGACATCTTGAATGCAAAAATGGGATTAGCCGACCTTTTAGGGATCAAGAAAGACCAGTTGCGGCAGCAGTTAGATGTCCTGGCTAGATATGACGTAATTGAGCAGAGATCGGCAAAGCCTCATCGTTCCGACACAAAGCCACCGATGAAAGCAGAGGTTGAGTCCTCGTATCAGGTGTTTCGTTGCTGGGAAACCCCAGACGAATTACTAGAGAGAGCCTACGAAAACGACAGGGCAACACCGAATCGACCACTAATTCAGGCTCTTGGCTCAATTTTGGATGATGAAGATATGCCAGATTTTTCCAGTTTTCTGGAATGGGCAACGGGTTTCATCTCGCTGGATGGCGGGTCAAACACAATCGCCAGATTAGCGTCCTGAAGATATCGCCGCAAAATGATCAGATAGTTCTCTGCATCGCCACGACGACGAAAACGGCGCATTACAACACGCTGCATATTGGGCAGTAGATGCACAACTGCCCAGACATTGAGATAGCTCATAAGGTTCGTTGAAATGCTTGAATGGAGGCAAAAACAGATGAGACACTAGAAATAGTGCCTGTTGGAACGCAACTTTGCGTTTCACTCAGAAATTTTACTAGAACAATTTTCTAGAAAAACGTTCTGATTGTCAAGCGATTAGAGGAAACGTTCGGGAATGCAGACTCCATCTAGTCCAGAGCAGCAACCAACCTTGAGAGAGCTAAGAGAGCGAGTTGGTTTGTCTCAGGAAGGGCTGGCGCGACTGATTGGTGTGAGCAGCAAAACCATTAGCAATTGGGAGCGGGGAATTGGTGCTGCCAGTCTGACTGTTCCTCAAATGAAAGCCCTTTGTGAAGCTTTGGGGGTATCACTCGAAGAGTTGCCAGACGACTTTAGCTCATAATGACAGCTACTTCCTAAGAAAGGGGAATTCTTGTAGGAGCTACAATCATAGCCAAAAGAGTCAGTTTCTATGGATAGCCCTTACGTTCTACCCGATTCTGAAAGCTTGGATATCGCTACTTTTTCTAGACTGCTTGATGACACTACGAATTCTTATAAGTTTCTGTTTTTTCTGTCACTTTTGGATATTCTAAGCAGTCGTTTATTTAGCGTGGCTTCGCCAATCGGCTTAAAAGATTTAGCTGTTGAGATGTTGGTGAACGCTTGGTATCCACATTCGGTATTCAGGTTATCCTTTGGATTACAAGACATGGTTGCGGAAAAACTGGATTCTCTAGAGCTTAATTTTGATGAATCCCTATTAAAAATCACAGAAGGTAATAAAACTATTGTTCGTGAAGCGATACAAAGTAAAAATATTGATGACAAGCTTACTAGGTATGTTCCTTTTCGATTGATACGACCTTTCTTTAGGGAATTAAGGGGACTAAAGGATCAGCAAGTTAATAGCGAGGTGAAAAGTGCAGCAGAGAAATTTTTTGAATCTCGAAAACCTTTTTATAAATTTAATCAGGATGCTACAGCCATCCTAATTCACCCTGAATGGGCTTCTTATATTCAGATTAACTATCGAATTATTAGAGGATGGGTTTCGTGGGGTTGGCTGCAATATATGCAGAAAAGGAACCCTAACACACCTGCAATTGCTAATAAATTGTTTCCACCTAGAGAGCGAGAATCTCTACGGAGCCAGACTTCTTACTGGCGAACAGTTATTGGAAACTGCAAAAATTTGAGATGTATTTACTCAAACCAAATACTAGATCTTGACGATATCTCACTTGACCACTATTTGCCCTGGTCTTTTGTAGCTCATGATCAGCTTTGGAACTTGATTCCAGTTCCTAAGAGCGTTAATTCTTCCAAGTCGGATAAGATTCCTAGTAATGACTATTTTGCTCGATTTGTGTGGACACAGCATAGAGGTATCACCACCTTCTATGAGTTTGGTTCCAAAAAACTTTGGAATAAGTACGTTGAGCCATATTTCGCTGATTTAGGATTTTCTGATGAAGCAAAATTGCTAAATTACGAGCAATTTAAACAGCAGTACGAGTTGAAAGTTAAGCCATTGATTGCTTTGGCTGTAGGGCAGGGTTTTGAACCTGATTGGAAATACTCTCTTCAAGGTGCATAAATCTTGCTGGGAAAGGCATATTCTGGAAGGTGGCGATCGCCTCGTGACCAATGAACTCGCCATCATCACACTCAACTTCTTCGATCACAGCTTTGATTTTTACCAGCAAATCTTAATCTCGAATTTTGGCAAGATCTTTCTCAAAACTTTTTCTAAACTCAACTTTCACCCGCTTGGCTCCAACAGTTGAAAGATAGCCTCACGACTGACCAGAGGTGTGGTTTCACCTTCCGCGATCGCCCGTTCCATTGCCATATCTTCAATGATTTCTGCCAGAAATTCAGAAATC
>JAIMBL010000383.1 GCA_023511615.1 Leptolyngbyaceae cyanobacterium HOT.MB2.61 | reverse complement strand
AGTTCCAGCGAGTTTCAAGATGTAACCATCAACCTTCTCAAAGCTCGTGAAATACTTTTTCAGCAAGCCCTAGGTAGTTTCGAACATCAACTCATCAGCCAGGGGTTCCCGCACAACCTGCGCTACGCTGTAGGCAAAGTGACCAAAGACGAGATAGGGGATTGAAATGAACCACCTGGAAGCGATCGCCCCAAGGAGCGATCCGGTTTCCTTCCTGACCAGTTGCGGCTTCGGCTGGCCCCAAAATTGTCACCAGGGCATAGTACTGTCCCGTAAAACGACACTATTGCGCCATTATCCCATTCCCTACCCTGAAGAGTGAGAGTGAACTTTTGCAAGGTTGCCCCTCATCCCCCAATCCCATCTCCTGTGGGGAAAAGCGGAACCAGGATTTCAAAGTCCTTCTCTCTGTCCTCAAGATACAGGAGTGAGGACTGCACAGTATTGCTGTGCAATTTGTCCAGTTCGCTAAGCTTAAAACAGCAGTCAAATGTACTGGTGCAAGATGTCCGTAGACATACCGTAGGGTAAAAACCCCATCAGTTCTAATTTAGAACCCTTCAAGTGTGAGATAATAACTTGTGGCATTTTATCGGTCAGCTACCTCTATGAGCGGGCTACCTGACCCACTCTTACAGCTCCAGTGGGTTTTTGCGTGTGATGAAAGCGAAGGATCTGATTCCGCTCATTCTCCTTGTTTTTGTTCCTATATCCATTGCGGCTGACTTTCTAGGATGGGGCTCCACGGCAATTTTTGTTACTTCCAGCCTGGCGATCATTCCCCTCTCAATATGGCTCAGCACGGCAACTGAAAAAATTGCCGTATTTACAGGCCCTTCCATCGGTGGATTAGTTAATGCTTTTTTTGGTAACGCAACCGAACTGGTGATTGCCCTGGTTGCCTTGAAGGCCGGGTTAATTGACATTGTGCAGGCCAGCATTACAGGCACCATTTTGAGTGATTTGCTAGTGTTGATGGGACTGGCGATGCTGGCGGGGGGTTTGCGCTATAAAGAACAGCAATTTAAGCCCATTCTAACCAAAGTGAATGGCTCATCCATTACCCTGGCAGTGGTCGCGATCGCCCTCCCGACGCTGGTCATCAACACCTCCGGCCAGTTTGATGTGGTGGATATTCCCAACATTTCGATCGCCACTGCAACTGTGCTGATTTTGGTTTACGGATTAACGCTTCTGTTTTCTCTCAAAACCCACAGCTATTTGTACGAGGTTGGCCTGGTTGAAGAAGACCTGATAAATTCGACAGAGGAAGGCTCAAACCAATCCTCCAGAGAAAATCCAAAGACTTCAAAATTAATGTTTTGGGTGATTGTGTTATTGCTATCAACAATCGCCGTTGCTTTTGAATCTGATTTGTTTGTCGGAGTGGTTGAGCAAGAAATTCAGCGCATTGGAGTGACTCCTTTATTTACCGGTGTTATTTTGATCCCGTTTATCAGTGATGTCGCAGGGTTTGTCACTGTGATCCGGCTGGCAATTAAAAACCAGATGGATTTAACCGTGGCAACTGCTACGGGAGATAGCCTCCTGGTGGCGTTGTTTGTTGCGCCTGTCCTGGTTTTCGTTGGCCAATTCATCGGTCAACCAATTGACCTCAACTTCAATCCATTCGAGGTGGCTGCTATGGCGATCGCAGTGTCTGTAACAAACCTCATCAGTTCCAGTGGACGCTCCAATTGGCTTGATGGGGCTTTACTCCTGGCGACCTATTTATTGCTGGGAGTGGCATTTTATTACCATCCGGCTTGAAGCTGATGGGTGGCTCGAAGTCCCCCCTTAAGCCTATCCATTAGGCAGATCTCGCCTGAACCGCCCTCACTCCTTGTGTTCCCCTCTCCCAAAATGGGCTACAGTGTACACACAACTCCAAAGTCTGTGAACACAAGTCCTGAAACCTTTATCTGGCTTCAACTCCTGAAATGACTATCAATAACTCCAGTCTATTGAGAATTGTCAACGAGAAATCGAGGTTCTAGTGTTCCGCCAGGAAAATTTTGACGGGTCGCAGACCCTCAAAATTTAACTCCCATCAACTTCCTGGGTATTCGC
>JAIMBL010000382.1 GCA_023511615.1 Leptolyngbyaceae cyanobacterium HOT.MB2.61 | reverse complement strand
TTTCTGGGGTAGACCTCTAGGTTTACCCCATTTCACTGATCAGGCTGGGTGAAAATAGAAAGCTGCTCCCAAAACGATGTAAGTAGCCAGCAGCAAAATTCCTTCTAACCAGTTTGAGCGGCCATCCAGACTGATCAGGTTGGCGATCGCCACCGCCAGCGTGACAGCCACCACCTCAAACAGATTAAAGTTTAAGTCCATCGGCTGCCCAATTACCTGCCCTACAAGCACTAGAATCGGGGCCACCAGTAGGGCCACTAGCAGGCTTGATCCCATCGCTACGGACACAGACAAGTCCATATTGTTTTTCATCGCTACCCTGACGGCTGTGACGTATTCCGCTGCACCTCCCACCAGTGGCAGCAAAATTATACCTGTAAAAAGAGGAGTCAAACCCAATCCTTTTGTAGCTTCCTCAACGGCACCGACAAAGATTTCTGATTCAAAGGCTACGGCGATCGTTGCCACCAGCAACACCCCTACCCAGAGCCACAGGTTTGGCTTGTGCTCCGAAGCATGACCAGCTTCAGCGGGTTCATTCTCCAGGTCTGCTTCTGCCACTTTATACAGGTAAGAATGGGTATTCAGGGAGAAGAGTACCGTCAGCAGATAAACCACAATTAAAACCACTGCCACAGTGACTGATAGCCCACTAATGGCAGATGGCTCCACGACGTTTGATGTGGAGATCACCATCGCAGGAACCACGATCGCACTCACCGCCAGCGTCATCGTGGAACCATTTACCCGCGCCACCACTGGTTGAAACTCCTGCTCTTTGTAGCGCAAGCCTCCCAGCAACATCGACAACCCCATCACCAGCAGCAGATTGCTGATAATTGTTCCCGTAATGCTGGCTTTGACAATATCCACCAGCCCTTCTTTTAGTGCCACCAGGGCAATAATTAACTCCGTCGCATTGCCAAAGACCGCATTTAACAGCCCTCCAATAGATGGCCCTGCAATTACCGCCACTTCTTCTGTTGCCGTACTCAGCCAGATCGCCAGGGGAACAATCGCGATCGCCGATAAAGCAAACACCGCCAGGGATCCCCATTCCAAATGCTCAGCGGCGATAGAGATAGGAATAAAAATCAGTAAGCCAAAGGAGACGATATTTTTGAATACCATAAAGCAGGGGAAACCCTCTCAAATCCGTAATACAGCATACCCTGTAACTCTAACTTCTGACGGTTATCCAACAGATCAGGGGTTGCCAATAATGTCTACTTCGAAGCCTCCCCATCCCGTCGCCCCAGCTCATAAATGCCACAACCAATACAGGCCAATATTCCCATGCTGATTGACCAATTGCGCCCCAGTCCCCATTCCACACCATAGTTGCAAAACACCCCAACAAACAGAAAGGGCACAATACTGAAAACCGATGCGTAGAACTGGTTGAGTGATTCTCTGGCACGGCGGGTACGTTCAAACTCTTCAGTTGAGGTATACAGCGATCGCTCCGCAAAATTAAACCAGCGGTTAAGCTGCTCTGTCACCCAATCACTGACAGGGGACAATCCAAGATACAGTGCCAGAGACCATAATCCCACCCCTGCGACGGTGATCGGGTCTATATCAAAATCAAATGGCAGAAATTCGTTTAACATAGCAATCCCATAATGGAATGAAGGTGCGGAGAGCATCACAGGTAAAAGCCTCTTTAATCAATACCCTCATCATTTTGTCTGGTTAGCATCTTAACGAAAATTAAACCATCAGGAAACAAACTTTCCCCGCAACATAGGCAGAATACAACGATAAGTTCCCCTTATTTCCCCTTCCCTACCTGTGGACAATCCTTCCCCCCAAAGATCCGACTTCTCTGAAGTAATAGCCGTTGCAACTGCTCATCACCAGACAGGACGCTTAACCCAGGCAGAACAGATTTATCGACAAATTTTGCAGCCGCCACCTCAACAGGTCGAAACCCTGAATTTGCTAAGGGTCGTTGCCTGTCAAAAGGGTATGGCGATAGTCATTGTGGTTAGGACGGGGTGTAGGGGGTTTCACCTCCTCCACCCCCAAAACCATCTTTAATTTAATTGCACCCAGCTACTCATCTTCAGTTCGGGGAC
>JAIMBL010000381.1 GCA_023511615.1 Leptolyngbyaceae cyanobacterium HOT.MB2.61 | reverse complement strand
GAGTTTCAAGATGTAACCATCAACCTTCTCAAAGCTCGTGAAATACTTTTTCAGCAAGCCCTAAATACTGCCTTACTTTCAACAGCCATGGGCCAACACAGAAGGCATGGATTGACCAGAAACTGCTGCGCCAGATTCTAACCAACCTACTTTCGAACGCTATTAAATATTCGCCCAAGGGGGGGAACATTGAACTAGGGCTGAACTACGGCACAGATATCATCCAACTATGGGTAAAAGATGAGGGCATTGGCATTCCCCCAGAAGCCAGAGAACACTTATTTGAGGCATTCTTCCGGGCAAAAAATGTGAGCACAATTCAAGGAACTGGCCTGGGGCTGGCCATTGTCAAAAAGTGTGTCGAACTTCATCAAGGAACGATTACGCTAGAGAGTGAAGTTGACGCTGGCACTACCTTTATCATCACTCTTCCAAAGGTCACTGATTGTGACGATAAAAAAGGGGCGGGATGATTAGAACGTCCTTTCAATTATTCTGCTTTTCGATGGTGTCCCCTTCCGCTTGATGCCTGCTAAAGGAAAAAACTATGCCGAGAATTCTGGTTATTGAAGATGAAAAACCCGTTCGTACGAACATCTTAGATTTGCTGAAAGTGGAAGGATATGAAGTGTTTGGTGCCGAAAACGGTCGAATTGGCCTGCAACTGGTTCAAGAACATCTCCTCGATCTCATTATTTGTGATGTACTGATGCCCCAAATGGATGGTTTTGAGGTTCTGCGGTTACTCCATGAAAATCCCGAAACCCAAACCATTCCCTTCATCTTTTTAACCGCTAAAGCAGAACGGACTGACATTCGCCAGGGGATGGAACTGGGTGCCTATGATTACCTGACCAAACCCTTCACCCGTACCGAACTATTGGGAGCCGTCACCACCCAACTAAAAAAGCGGGAACAGATTATGCAGCAATACTCAACAGTGTGTGCTCAACTGGAAGCGCTAACTTCCAAGATTCGGGAATTACAACAGGTGGCAGATGTTAAAGATCAACTTTTAAACAATCTGATTGAGGAATTACGAGAACCTATTTCCAACATCAACATGACCATCACATTACTGAAGGAAAAAGTGCCGGGAGCTCAACGCGATCGCTACCTGGAAATTTTGCAGGAAGAATTTTCTCGCGAAGTATCCCTACTCAACCAGGTTTCTGACCTGCAACAAATTTTGACTCCTGCTAATGTCAAGTTGCTGCGCCAATTTAGCCTTCTCCTGGAGAAGGGCGACGCATAGAACCAGAAGCGCGGAGAATTCTCGCCATGCCCAAAATTCTAGTGATTGAAGACGAGCAGCCAGTTCGAATAAATATCGTGGCAATGCTGAAAGCAGAAGGGTTTCAGGCAATCCCCGCAGAAGATGGACAGGACGGTGTGCAACTGGCGCAGGAACACATTCCCGATCTAATCATCTGTGATATCACCATGCCTCGCTTAGATGGATTTGGTGTGCTGGAAGTCTTACAGCAAACACCCGCTACGAGCACCATTCCATTCATCTTTCTCTCTGCAAAATCAGAGCGGAGTGACTTTCGACGGGGAATGAACCTAGGAGCCGACGACTACCTGACCAAATCCTTCACCCGCACTGAGTTACTGGAGGCCATTTGCACTCGTCTGACCAAACACGCCGCCGTGATGGAGTTAAAACAGAAACTGGAAGAAATTCAGCAGTCAAATTTGCTCAAAGATGACTTTGTCAGTACGGTTGCGCACGAATTGCGGAGCCCTCTCGCAACTATGAAGATGGCCATCCAACTGCTACAAACGACCCAGGATGCCAGGCGACATCTGACCTATCTGGAAGTTTTGCAGTCAGCCTGCAATCACGAGATAGAGCTGATTGATAACCTGCTAGATTTACAGCGCCTAGAGGCCCAGACCTACCAGGATGATATTGAACAGATCGACCTGCCAACCTGGGTACCTCGAGTTGTGGAACCCATCCGAATGCGGACTCAGCAGCGGCAACAAATCGTTCAAATAGACATTTCCCCAGATTTGCCACTCATGATGATCAATCGGTTTGGACTGGAGCGGATTATCACTGAACTGTTTACTAATGCCTGTAAATAGGGCTTGCTGAAAAAAGCAGCAAAGGTTTACTGTGCCTAGTTTTCAAGCGGGATCAAGTCTGCTAAAGTG
>JAIMBL010000380.1 GCA_023511615.1 Leptolyngbyaceae cyanobacterium HOT.MB2.61 | reverse complement strand
GAAGGGGGGAGGGGGGGAAAGATGGATGGAGGTTCTTCTGCTCCTCTGCTCCCTTGTTCTTCTCGCCCCTCTAGCCCCCACCTCATCCCCTCCTGACCCTTGACCTCTGGCAACTGCCTACTGATCTCCAGGTTAAAGTGATTCGCCTGATACCCCGGTTCAAAGTAGCGTCCTTCGTCAAAAACGTCGTAGGTTGGGAGAAGGTGTTTGTGGAACAGGTGTTGAATGTTTCCTTCCTCTAACAGGGCAGTGCTGTTGAAAAGGGGCTTTCCGCCTTCCAGGAGGGACTTTTCATTGGGGCAGGCGGTCCCTACCAGGACGGCTAGTTGGGGGGGGAGGTCTCTGGCTAACTGCGCCAGGGTTGTTGCCATTGCTGTGATAAAGCCAGGCTGCATCAGCAAATCGCGGGGCGGATAGCCGCAGAGGGACAGTTCTGGAGTGAGCAGTAAGCGGGCTCCCTGTTCCGCTGCCTGTTGAGCTACGTTAAGAATTCGTTGGGCATTGCCGCAAAGGTCGCCAATGGTGGGGTTGAGTTGGGCGATCGCAATTTTCATGATGATTAAGAAGTGTCGGAATGATTTAAGCCTTTAACTTTATTCGAATGAATTTCGGTGCTTTTTTAATCTCAAATATATTGACTGCTTGAATCAAATCACTTATGCATCAATCAATACAGCAAGTCGATTTGATCGTGCTTGAATTTCATCTCTCATACAGTTGACTTCAAAGGTAGACTTTAAGCTCAAAATCAGGTTTAAATAAACACCAGCGGCTTATCTTTAAGTGGCGCAAATGCTGCTGCATCAAACCGATAAAGACTGGCGGGTCGCCCCGCTCCCCTGGAAACCTTGATTCCGGTATCTTCCAGAAAGCCAAGTTTCAACAGGCGCGAACGAAAGTTGGAATAGTCGGAAAAGTTTTCTCCCAAAACAGTTGTATAAAACTGATAGAGATCATTAAGGGTAAAGAGTTCTGGCAATACTTCAAAGGCAACCGGGCTGTATTCCAGCTTGTTGTGCAAGCGACGGTGCCCGTATTCCAAAATCTTGTTGTGGTCAAAGGCTAGCTGGGGTACCTGATCCACTGGATACCAGGCAATGCCACTGACCCCATCGGCAATCAGTTCTGCTTCTGCAAACCGCACCAGTGCAAAATAGCTCACCGAGAGATACCGCACTCCATAGCTGGCTTCGCGGGGATCACGGTCTGGACCACCAAAAGTGTAAAGCTGCTCCAGATAAAGGTTCTTTACCCGAATTTTTTCCGCCAGGATGCGATAGGCTGCATCTTCCAGGGATTCCCCCTGGCGCACCAGTGTGCCCGGAAAACTCCATTGCCCCCAAAATGGCTCCTCCTGCCTCATAACCAACAGCACCAGCAGCCGGTTTTGCTCCGTATCGACGGAAAAAATCACATTATCAACGCCTACTTTGAAGTCGGCAAGCGCCTTTCGGTCTACCGGATCGGCTGTTTTTCTCTGGATGCGTCCTGGCATGGGTAAAGATGTTCCTGGTGAATATAGGCTTCAACGGGTGGGGGCAATGCTTCCGGGTCGCCAGTTTCACGGTAGGTAGTGGAGGAGGTATCTAACCCCATCAAGTCGGCGATCGCAACCCGCGCTCCCCTTCGCCTCAATTCTGCCAGAGCAGACTTCATCAGAGGATATCCTGGTCGGGGAACAATGAGTAAATCGACTTGTTGCAGCAATTCTTCAATCCGATACCAGTTGAGCAATTGATGCACCAGATCGGAACCAATCACTAGAGTAAACCGGGCGCGCTTCCAGATCCTGCGGGCCGCTTCGACGGTATGAAAGGTTCTGGGATGGCTCAGTTCTGGATAGAGCCGGATATTTTGCTGAGGTGGATTGATGTCATCAATCAACAATTGCAGCATTGCCATCCGGTGTTCTAGTGGCGTCTGATGGGTCTTAAACGGATTGTCCGATGCCCACACCGCCACGCAATCATAGTGCTGCGAAAGCCACACTAAGATTGCCTGATGTCCTGCGGTTGGTGGATCCGCACTGGTTCCAAAGAGGGCGATGTTGAGCATAGGAACGGGTTAGGGGCTAAGAGGGACTAGGAACTGGGAATTGGAGTGTCGGGGGAAGTGAGGAGTGAGATGAATTTCTAGTGAGATGAAGTTGTTAAGTAGCTGGGTGCAATTAAATTAAAGATGGTTTTGGGGGTGGAGGGGGTGAACCC
>JAIMBL010000379.1 GCA_023511615.1 Leptolyngbyaceae cyanobacterium HOT.MB2.61 | reverse complement strand
GAAGCCAGGGGTTCAAAGGGGCTAGGACTCACTGCCACGGGGGGACTGAATCGCGATCGCAGACCAGGAAATGCCCAAAAAGCAGCCAGTCCAGCCGCAGCCAGAATTCCAACCAGACTCAGTAAAAAGGGCAGGAGATTAGACCGACGATGAATCGCCCTGGTTCTTAATGTAGGTGGAGAATAGGAGGAGTCCCGCCCAGAAGCGGCACTGGCAAGATCCCTAGAGGTGGGGGGTGGAATCGCAAGAGCCGGATCGAGCGGTGCCAGGAGGGACTGACTCATCGGATTCATCCGGCAATAGACCAACCCCACGGTAACGTTATCGTGCCCATTTTCCTGGTTAGCGATTGCCACCAGACGCTGGCTGGCCATTGCCACATCCACCGCACCTTCCAGAATCGGTAACAGCTCTGTCTGCCAGTGCTGCTTGACGCGATCGTTGTCACTCAGCCCGTCTGAACATAACAGAAACAGACAATCCTCATCCAGAATAAAGTGCTGAACTGTCGGATGCAGCAGTGAGGAGGCGTTCATCCCCAATGCCTGAATCAGCGAACCGGAACCTGGCTGTTGTAGAGCATCCCGATAAAGGGCATACCCCAGACGAGCTTCCCGTGACGCCAGATCGTCATCCAGAGTGACCTGATGACATCCTGTGCGGCTGATCCGGTAGGCGCGGCTGTCTCCTACATGGGTCAGGTAAAGTTCGTGATCCTGCACCAGAGCCATCACCAGCGTGGTTCCCATCCGTTGCCGCTCCTGCCGCTGCTCGTTATCGTTCCGCTGGCTAATCACATCATTAGCTGCCAGGGTAGCCTGTTCCAGATGGGTTGCCAGGGTTGTCGGCTCCAGTGGGGCTTGGGAAAGGCGTTGTAGCTTTTGCTGGATGGTGGCGATCGCCAGATTAGAAGCCACTTCTCCCCCCTCATGGCCCCCAATTCCATCGCACACTATCACAAGCGGCAAGGATTTTCCTGAGATTTCAGGCAACCGTCTGGAATCTTCGCCAGTAGAAATTGTCAGGACTGTACCGCTGGGAGGATAGCAGGCGTCTTCATTGCGCAGGCGACTTGGTCCCTGGTCAGTCCAGGTCGCAATTTGAATTTGACGGGACTGGGCCTGCCCACAGACCCTTAATGCCCGGTCCAGCACTGCCACGAGTTGTTCAGCACTCCAGATCTGGCCTTGCAGCAACTGTTGACAGAGTTGAGCAAAAAAGTCCGCAATCTCCATCTGAGTGGTGGGTTGCCACTGTTGCCACAATTGCCCCAGGTAAACCAGGGAAGATTCGCTACGACTGTCAGTTTGCAGTTCAAGCAAGCGCAGCAGGGATCCCTCCACTCTTAACAACTCTGGACGGAGCAGGGTAGCAGTTGCTCCCTGAATACTGAGAGGCTGCCATAACTGGGCAATCTGCCATAGCCAGTTTAGTTGCCTCATACCACTACTTTCAGGCCAGAGATCAGTTAAGGCTGGCATGAGAGTCCCTTCCAGAGGGGCAACAGAGCCAGTCCCAAGGCCCTCCGGATAAATGGGAGCATTTTCTAGCAGCAGAATTTCACCGGGCGATCGCTTCTGGTTGGTCTTAACCAGCCCAAACACCTGGGGAACATGGGATTGCCAGTTTGAGAGCTTGAGATAGATCTCAACTACTGGAGAGATGTCCTCTGGTAGTTCTGGCAATATTCCTGGTTGGGTATCTAAAACAATCTGCTCTTGCTTAATCAGGTAACGACTGCCCAGAAAGCCACCCGGCTGTAGCGAACTCACTCCTTTCCCTGTTGCCCACAGATAGCGCTTGGGAATTGGAGTTCGGCACTGGTGGCAAAATTTATGGCTCTCAGGATTAGGAGCCTGACACATAGGATTAGGGCAAAAAATCGTTACCGTGTCGCTGTGCATAAGGATTTTTATCGTTCCCTCTATGTTAAACCCAGGAATTTATATAGGAGTTGTTAGTTGTTGGTTGTTAGGTATTTAGTGAGGAGTGAGGTGGTAGGTAGCAGGTGACAGGTGACAGGTGACGGATGACAGGTGACAGGTGGCATGTGGCAGGTAGAAGTAAAACGTGACCTCTGGCGTGTTGCCCTGGCAGAGCCCGGCGTAAATCAACCAACCATTCCTGACCTCCATTCCCGATGCCCCATTCCCTTCCAATAGTTGACAAACTTACGCCAAAGAGTACTATCTGAAGTTAACCCCCCGATTCGGACAGTAAATGAAAGAATTTAAGGAAGTTCTTCCTTTGTACCACGATTTTCTTTT
>JAIMBL010000378.1 GCA_023511615.1 Leptolyngbyaceae cyanobacterium HOT.MB2.61 | reverse complement strand
CGGGCAGGATTAACAACTCGTTCTTGGGCGTGGCACAATATCGCAACCTACCCCACATTATCCTGATGCACTACCAAGTTTTTCCTGCTTTGCAATTGTAGGATCGGATAAACTAGTCAATAATGAGTTAGATTTGCCTCACTATGAATTTGTTACACCGCTCTCCTGAGAATTTAGTGATAAGCAACCTTTATCACCAAAACAAAATCAATATTCCAGAGATTTTGTTTTACCAGAGATTTTGTTTTAGATGAAAGAGTAGCTTAGGCTACTCTTTCACTGGCAAGTAGGGACAACCTGTCACACTAACCCTCCGGTAGGCAAAACCTGAACAGTGCAGAACCAGCGATCGCCACTTTTCTCAACTGATCACAACAGGTTTTTAGTAGCTACCCGGCTTAGGGGATGGTTACTTCTAAAGTCAGTTCCGTAAAGGCAGGAAGTTAATCTTCTAAATTCAAATTGTTCACCCATATTCCAGATTTTCAGGTTAGTTCCTGCAAAAGTCCTCACCCTTTTGGGTATTTCTTTCTGGTTTACACGCTTAGTTCCACTTAACCTGCCAGCGCAGCCAGTGATGGTTCTTGTCCCAACCCTTTTAATAGCTGTGAATCAATGAGTTCCTTGAAACGTTTCTCAGAATCGCGAGACCAACTTGAGCCAGAATCGCTGGATCGTTTCTTCCCACCCGAAAATCAGCGAACCTACGTATCGATGTTGATGGGGCGGGGCGGTTTAACTCGCCGCCGGGCAGAATACTTCGTTCGTCTATGGGCGTATTTGTTGCTGAAGCATCAGCAAGAACGTGGGACGGATCTGTCCCATCCTTTGACTCAGCTCTATCCCCCTGAAGGTTCAGTGGCCTGTACCCATCGAGAAGCTGCAGGACTGTTTTATGGAAATCAAGACCGGGGGAGCGATCGCGCTGCTGGAATGATGATTGATCGGTTAGTGGCTTTGGGACTGATCGACAAACAATTTGATGGACAGACTCTTTGCTTGCAGGTTCGTTCGATTCCAGAATTAGCCGTTGCCGAAAAGAAACCTGACGAGTCATTTCGGCTGGAACCGGATAACTTTAACCCACGTACGGATGCAATTCCAGTTGCCAATCTTTTTACTCGCACCTACGCTGAAATTATTAAAGATCCAGCTGTCGCGTCTCAGAAACTGTCCAGACTGCTTCGTCAATGGACTCAGCAGTATTCAAAGGTGGTGCGGGTGTTACGCCGTTCCGACAATCTCAACCCCGTAGGTTTTTACATTCTTTATCCTGTTGCCAGTGAATCTGAAATTCACTTCTTTCAGCCTCCTGGAAAAAGCTTCTACCTCTCCAATGATGTAGAACAAGATCCATTCAAGATGGCAGTTCCCGGAGATGCAACTTGCACATCGCTTTACATTAGATCCTGGGTCATCGATGCAGCTTATCTTCAGAAAGCCAATCTTATGATCATGCTGGAAGACACCCGGAACTGGTTAACCGAGATTCAAAAAGACTTTCCTGGGATCGGTGATCTCTATTCGCTTATTGTTCATCCCTTACACGAGGAGTTGCGACTAGCATTGGGGTTTCAGAAAACATTTCAGGATGCCCAACGGCCCTATAGTTGGATCTATCTCGGACTGGACCGACTGTTGGAACTGGACGTGAATCAAGCACTTGCTAATCTTCGATTAAGTCCAACAGACAAGCTTTAAGAATACCTGACTGTTCTGGTTTGGTTAGCAGTAGCTTTTATTACTGAAGCTCTACGTGGGTGCGTCGGGACATTGGAATTGGAGAAAGTGGGGTTTCGCCTCCAGCCAGGGGTTCCACCCCCTGCACCCCGTCCCTGACCCACCATGACTATCGCTACAACTAGCCCATCATTTCAGGACTCCCGGGAGACGTTAATAAACCTGAAAGAGCTCTCAGGAACATTCTATTGAGCGTCCCTGCAGAGAATTGTCCGTGTATTTGGGACAATCCCCCTTATTCGCCCTCTCTTAAAAGAACTTTACAGCACCCATCATCTGATTTTTTGTTACAAAAATCAGTTCAACTCAAACATCTATCTGGTCACCTCTTCAGCAGAATCGAATATTTCGGCAAAGAGTCTTAATAAAGCTCTTTACAAAAAACAATGAAGAGATGTAAACTTCTGTACATGCGGTGATTAACCGCACATGTATCAGACGTTACATCAAGCACTTATCAGGAATATGACCACGACATTACAGCGCGTTGAGCGCCAAAACCTGTGGAGTCAGTTCTGCGAGTGGGTGA
>JAIMBL010000038.1 GCA_023511615.1 Leptolyngbyaceae cyanobacterium HOT.MB2.61 | reverse complement strand
GCGAATACCTGGGAAGTTGATGGGGGTTAAATTTTGAGGGGCTGCGACCCGTCAAAATTTTCCTGGCGGAACACTAGCCTTCCTCAAGCCCGAAAAGGCCAGGTTGTCCACAGAAAAATCAACACACTGAAAATGGCAAACAAGCCCTGAACCAAATTCCCAACAACGGACCCCACAAAAATTCCGATCGCCGCCTTTGTAGCCAGAATTAAATCCCTGCGATAAACCAGTTCCCCAATCATGGCTCCCAATAGCGGCCCCAAAATAATGCCAAACAGCGGACCGCCTACTGGCAGTGCTGGCAACAATCCAAGTAGCCCCACCACTAACCCAACCAGAGCCCCAATCTGTCCCCATTTACTGGCTCCAGCCTTTACCGCCCCATAGTAGGTCGCCAAAAAGTCAATTGCCACACTCAACAGCAGTAGTACAACTGACACAGCCAACGCTGTAGCCACACTGCCAAATCCTTTCACCAATCCCCAAACAAAAATGGCACCCACAATCAAACTGATACCAGGGATCGTGGGTACGACCGCGCCAATAATGCCGAACACCATAACAGCGACAAGAAGCCAGTAAAGCCAGAGAAGATCAGTCATAGGGGAGGAGTTGTCAGTTGTTAGTTGTTGGTTTTTATACCAATTAAAATTGCGAATCTGGCAGATCGATTTACGAAATCATTATTGCAACTATTTCACAATCCAAAATCCAAAATCGTATTAGAAGCAATCAAGAGTCAAGAGAGGGTTAAGATGTCATAAGCCAGAAGTCAGGAGAAACACCTGTAACCTGTAGCCCGTCCCCTGCTGCCTCTAACTCAAAATTGCTCTTCTGCCTGTCATCACTTACCCCATCTTACTGTTTTCAAAAGTTTATCCGCTCATTGCTTACTGACTTACTCCACTGGTTCAAAGTGTTCTCCAGTTTGTCTGCGATCGCCCCAATCCAATTCTCATCCTGGCGAGTATAACTGCGGGGGGCGTTGGCTCCAAGGATTAGCACTCCCTGATTGCCAATGGGGTGGCAAATTAGCCCCTGGGTATTTTCCGGCAGATAATCAAATTCCACTTTTCCGGGATACAGTTTCAGCGCTACCAGATAGACTGGCTTCTGTTTTTCCAACACTCGCTGCAAAATGGGCCCTGGGGTGACTTCCCGCTTCTCTGGCAAAATGCCTCGACGCAGCAACACCTGACCGTTGTACCAGACGATTAGCGATCGCGTCACCGTATTCGTCAGCAACAGGTGTGAGGCCCAGGCAAGCTCTGTCTTCACCGCATCTGGTAGCGTTGGTTCCAGGTCAAACCCTTCCTTCCCAATCAGGTTGACGCTCTCCGGTGGACGCGGCTGAATCTGTTGCCATAGCAAACCCGTCAGCATCAGGACAGCACTTAAAATCACTCCCAACGCATCCGATCTCGCCTGAGAATCTGTTAGCTCTGGAGTCAGAAGCCGATTCACAAACAATAAAACTCCAGCCAGCCCACCCACGACAATCGGCAATGCTCGCAAAACCTGATTCTGATCCGACTTAGCCATAGGAGAAAAGGATACATAACAAAATGCTGAGTGGTTTAGAAATTTTTAGGAACCTAAACGAACAATTTTCATATTAGTTTATGGTACAAAAGAACTATCAAGATAAGGAGAATAAACTTGGCCCTTGGTCCCCTCTTCCTTTCACCTTTCCTGTCACGAATGCTTCTCCAGGCATCAAGAAAACGCTGAATTCTAACCCCTAGTTCCTGCCCCCTTTACCTTTCCTATCCCCTCTCACCTCTTACCCCTCCCCCTCCCCTGTCCTCTCCCCTACTTGTCTATTACCCAACCTAGTGTATAACGTTCATGACCACTCTTTCTGGCACGACTACAGGAGGCAGGATTGCTGGAACTGTTTAGCTCTGGGTTGTTTTCTCTCTGGCTCACGATGGCAGGTGTGCCAGACCCCATGCGTTCGGTCAATCTGGTTGCTGGAGTCGATACTCCGTGGATGACCGTTCCCGGTGCGCCTGACCCAAACGTTCAATTAGCACTCCAGCAATATCTTCAGCGGCTCTCCAAAATGGGACTGCCCATGTCATCTCAGGGGGTTTGGCTGCAAACTGGTTCTACCTTCCTGGCCAGCAATAAGGGTACGACTCCTCTTCCAGCGGCTTCCCTGACCAAAGTTGCAACGTCCCTGGTTTCTCTCCATGAGCTGGGGCCAGATTACCGCTTTGAGACTTTGCTGAGTACAACTGGACCCATTGAAAATGGGGTGTTGTTGGGAGATTTGATTGTTAAAGGTGGCGGTGATCCACTTATGGTGTGGGAAGAGGCGATCGCCCTTGGCAATGACTTAAATCGTCTCGGTATCCGAAAAGTGGCTGGTAATCTGATCATTACGGGCAACTTTTTGATGAACTTTGAAACCAATCCACAGAAGGCCGGAGAACTATTCAAGCAGGCATTGAACTCAAGAACCTGGCCTGAGGAAGCCGAGTATCAGTACAGTACGCTGCCTGAGGGCACCCCGCGTCCTCAGATCGCGATCACCGGTCGCGTTCAGGTTGTTACCTATGGCATTGATCTCCTTCCTCCTCAAACCCAACTGTTGCGGCACCAGTCCCTTCCCCTGGTGCAAATCCTGAAGCTAATGAACGTTTACAGCAATAACGTCATGGCTGAGTCATTGACGAATTCTTTAGGCGGCGCTCAGTATGTCGCACAACAGTCTGCTTTGTTGGCGGGGTTCCCACAATCAGAAATTTCGCTGAAGAATGGTTCTGGATTAGGAGTCGAAAACCGCATCTCCCCCAGAGCTGTCTGCGCCATGTTTGCGGCTATCCAGCGCTATGTGCAGCCCCGCAGCCTGACGATCGCCGACCTTTTTCCCATCTCCGGAGTCGATCATGGGGGTACTATCGATTACCGTAAAATTCCCAGCGCCGCTGTAGTGAAGACAGGGACGTTGAATGACGTCAGTGCCCTGGCAGGTGTTTTGCCTACCCGCGATCGCGGCCTGGTCTGGTTTGCCATTATCAACCGGGGCACTAACCTGGATAGTCTGCGGGATCAGCAAGATGCTCTGTTGCAATCTCTGGTTAGTCAATGGGGAACGGCCCGATCGGTTCCAGTGGCGATCGCCCCCACCATTTCCGCCCGCACGACCTCTGCCAGCTTAGGCGATACCAGTCGTAATCAAGCGGTGAGATCGGCCGTCGAAGTCAATACTTACCAGGGGAATTAGAAGAAGCCTCTAAAATAAGACCTATCCCTCCAACTTCCCTCGCATTGTAGTGAAAATTACTATGGTAACCACTCCTCTCCCTTACACAGTGACCTGGGAAAAGTTGCCAGACGACTTTGTTCTGGATGATGAACCGGTGGACACCATCAACCAACCCTCTCTTGCTGCGGCTTTAACAGAAAGCCTGGAACTTGCTGGAAGATTACCAGACGATGCGCTGACCATTACAACCTACGGCATCTGTGCTACTTTAAGCGGTCGAGTAGTCGTAAAAGCTCCTGATTGGGGATATATCCCCTCGATTCGAGTTTCACGGGAAGAGGTCAAACGCAGCTATACGCCTCAGTTGCAGGGGGATGTGCCTGCCATTGTGATGGAATTTCTCTCTGTCACCGAGGGGGGAGAATACTCTATCAAGCCAACCTACCCTCCGGGCAAATGGTTCTTTTATGAACAGATTCTCCAGGTTCCAAACTACGCCATCTTTGAACCCGATAGTGGGGCATTAGAGGTTTATCGACTGGATAACGCAAAACACTATCAAATTCGTGAACCTGATGAAAATAGCCGCTATTGGATAGCTGAAATGGGGCTGTTTCTGGGAGTTTGGCAAGGAATCTGGGAAAATCGCTCAGGCTACTGGTTGCGCTGGTGGGACGAAGCAGGCGACCTTCTACTTTGGGGCTCGGAGTTAGCTATGCAAGAGCGGCAACGGGCAGAGCAAGAGCGGCAGCGGGCAGAACTTTTAGCTACCAAGCTCCGAGAGTTAGGTATTGACCCAGACTCCCTTTAAGGGAGACAAACTCTATAAGGACTATTACCGGATGACCGTATCAGGAATAAACTCCGTTACAACTCTGCCCCCACTCACCACAATGGTCTGGTCCTGCACCCTGCCGATCGCTCTTGGACCAGCCAGGTTAAAAGGAGGGTCAGCCTGGCGGTAGGTAACTCCCCCTTCTGCTACAAAGTCCTGCGTGGTCAGGTTATAGATGATACGGTTTGCTCCCAGGTGGGACTGATTTTTCTGACCAAAACCGCGCACATTACCCGTCAGGTAGGCGGTCCTGGTTGTAATATCCAGGTTCCCCCGATCCGCTGTTAAGGTCACCCGTTCTTTAGGATTGACAATGGTCACAGGTTCATTGGCAACCACGGTCTTACCTGTAATATTCCATACCAAAGAATTACCAGATACCTGAATGGGAGGGTCAAACAGAGTGATTTGGGTACCCTGACTCAAGGTGGCTGTTTTGGTATTCAGGTCAACGGTGCCCCGTCCAGAGGTGGCTTGATTTTGCCCAGCCTTACCAGGAAGGTTGCCAGCAATTTGCAGGGGGCGATCGCTCATCAGCTTTTTCTGTTCAACCAGCCAAACGACGCGATCAGATTGAAACTGGGCATTTGGGTCTTTCGAGCTCGCTATTACATTTCCTTCTAATTCCAGCCGTTTGCTACGGGTTAAAAACCGCCCACCCTTGGCAGAAACATTCGTTCCTTTGTAATCTCCTGTGACGCTGTTGCGCACCATCAGCAGATCTTTCTGAGGTTGCCACTCCAGTTCTCCACCCTTGAGGATCATGCCATTCCGTTTATCTTTAGCTGTAATTTGCCCCCGCAGAAAAATCTTTTCCCCATCCTGTTGCACTTCTCCGCTCTGGGCACTCACCTCAATGATGGCTTTTCCATCCTGGTAAAGTTCACCCGCAGGTTGTGTAATGCGAGCAACCTGCTTGTCTTTGCTGTAGGTTGCCTGCTTGGCCTTTACCTTCCACCAGAGGCGACCCTGCTTATCAAACCCCTCCAGCGAAAGGTCATTAAAGGTCAGCCGATTATCAAATTCTTCAACCTGCTTACTGTCTCTGGCGATTTTTTCAGCGGTGCGGTTGCCCCCTCCTCCACAGGAAGCTGTCAGCAGCAGCAACCCGATCAGACCGGCCTTCAAGCAAGCCAGAGCAGCCAGGCGATTTCTTCTGAGCGTCAACAAAACCGACATGAACCTTTTCAGTACTTCTATAGCAGGTGACGGGTAATAGGCGACAGGCAACAGGTAGCAAAAAATAACAAGGCGTCTGTTCTATAGTTCACAGTCTAGCGTCAATTGTTCACAGCCTACTTTAGGCTCTATGCAGGTTTGCTTCGACAATTCCGCTTTCAATCACTCCAGTGAATTTTGACCTGAAATCAGTCTTCTTCGGGTTCATCCATTAAGCCAATTCCCGATAGCGGACGATAAGTGTAGCTGCGGGGGGTTTTCTGAATATCTTCCTTAATGTTGTCTAAATCGATATAGCGATCTGCCACGTTGATCAGGCTATCGCTCGTCATGGAGCGGAGGCTAACCACTTCAACTCGAACACCTCGATAGCTCACGGCATTTACGGCATAAGCCAGATCTCCGTCACCGCTGACCAGAACAGCGGTGTCATAGGATCCAACCAGCGACATCATATCAACCGCAATTTCAACATCCAGGTTGGCCTTTTTGGAACCATCAGGGAGTTGTACCAGGTCTTTTGAAATAACCCGGTAACCATTGCGGCGCATCCACAACAAAAATCCCTGTTGTTTCTCGTTGGTACGATCTACTCCTGTATAAAAGAATGAGCGAAGTAAGCGAGAACCGGACGTGAGCCGACAGAGCAGCTTTGTGTAGTCAATTTCAATTCCTAACTGAAGCGCAGCATAAAACAGGTTAGAGCCATCAATAAAGATGGCAACCCGACCACGATTCTCAAGAACTTGCTCTTGCGTAAACACGGATTCGTTTTCTATGTTGCTATTCAACATGTGTGTTATACCTCAGTTTCTTATAAAGTAAAGCAGCGTTTTTATGGGTCTATCAGGTTTATGAGATAACTTGGGCACTACAGAAGGACAGTTTCTAATAACTCCAATCGCTGAAAAACAGGGTAGGGTTCCTCTAGAGGCTGGCCTGGCGGCAGTGCTCCCCAATGGGCATGGGTGGCAAACGGAGCAACAACATCGATTGAGGACTGATCATTAAAGTTCAAGGAAAAGCCTAATTGGTTATAAATGGATGTGCTGAGGTTGGGAGTAATGGGTGACAGCAAATAGGCTGCCAGCCGAACAGATTCCAGGACGGTATAAAGGATTTGCTCAACGGCTGCTCGTTCCCCCTGCTTATATAGGGACCAGGGGGCCTGCTCATCAATATACTTGTTCCCTGTCCTGACCAGCGTCAGGATGGCCTCACAGGCTTCGCTAAATTTGAGAGAACTGTAGGCATGAGCGACGCGATCGCCCAAGTTCCGCCCAGGTTCAGCCAGAACATTGGATACCTGAACATCCTCCTTCGAAAACTCAGGAACCTGGGCCCCGCAATATTTGTGAACCATCTTTAAAGTTCGGTTCAGCAAATTACCTAAATCATTTGCCAGATCTGCATTCAAGATATTGACGAATCGGGTTTCATTAAAATCACCATCCCGACCGAATTCAATTTCTTTGAGAAAGTAATACCGAACCGCATCCGAACCATAACGGTTGACAAGTTCAACCGGGTCCAGAATGTTCCCCAGAGTTTTTCCCATTTTCTGACCATCTCTGGTTAAAAAGCCGTGTCCAAATACACAACCGGGAATCGGTAAACCTGCTGACATTAACATTGCCGGCCAGTAAACTGTATGAAACCGAAGGATGTCTTTACCAATTAGATGGAGGTTGATGGGCCACCACTTAGCCAGAGCATTTTCCAGCGTGGGTTCACTATCGGGTTCTAGCAGAGCGGTAACGTAGCCCAGTAGGGCATCAAACCATACATAGAGAGTATGGGCGGGATCACTGGGCACAGGAATGCCCCAATCCAGATTAATGCGGGAAATGGAAAAGTCTTGAAGTCCCTGACTGACAAAACTCAGAACTTCATTCCGGCGGATTTCTGGTTGAATGAAATCTGGGCAATCGCGATAAAGCGCCTCTAACTGGTGCTGATACCTGGAAAGGCGAAAGAAATAGTTTTGCTCATCCCGCCATTCTGCCTCCCGGTTGGGATGGATAGGGCAGCGATGTCCCTCCAGCAAATCGCGCTCTTCCTTAAATTCCTCACAGGAAACGCAGTACCATCCTTTCTGCTGACCAAGGTAGATGTCTCCCTGATCCCAGACCCGTTGAAAAAATTCTTTAACGATCGCCTCATGCTGGGGATCGCTCGTACGAATGAAACGGTCGTAATGGATTCCTAACTGTTGCCAGAGGGATTCAAACCCCGAAACAACCAGATCACAGTGTTCCTGTGGAGACCGCCCAAGGCTCTCAGCCGTCCGCTGAATCTTTTGCCCATGCTCATCAGTACCCGTAATTAAAAGAACAGAATCCCCCTGTAATCTTCGAAACCGCGCTAAAACGTCTGCCGCGATCGTTGTGTAGGCGCTACCGAGATGGGGCAAATCATTCACATAGTAGAGAGGAGTGGTGATGGCAAATAGATTTTTGTTTATGATTTCAGAACCCATGGATGAAATTGAAGAAACCTAAAAACAACACTCCAAAACACACAAGAATAGCCGCGCGTAATTTAAATCTGGTTTCAGGCAATGCCTGATTAAAATTAACCATCGAAACGCTTGCATTGGAGGAGAAATGTTAACCTCCCGTACGGAGAGCACCCCGTAAAAGCGGATACCTATTTAACAATTTTAGCGGTCGCTTGACTCTAAAAATTAAGAAAAATCTTAAATTGACCGAACATTTAAGAGGAATTGAGCTCTTTAAAGGAGGGTTGTTATCTAATTAAGAAATTCAAACAAACTGGGGTCAGGTCAAGCCACACTTCAGGTATTTACAAAGGTTTAATCACGAACCTGAAGAAAAATTATTGAACAAACTAAGCACTTGAATTCTTGTTTCTGCGCTAAGTAGGTAGACATAGTTAATTGAAGGAAAGGGGAATGGAGGCGTTGCCGTCAGGCAGGGGGTTTCACCCCTGTACCCCAAAACTATCTTTAATTGCAATTAGCTACTTGACCTTGTAATAAATTTCAGCCGGAAGGAAAAAACAGCTAACTAGGCTAGTCTACCGGATCCACAGGAGATCGTAAAGATATTTTAACATTACCTGAGTGATTGCCTCAAATCTACCCGGTTTTTGTCGCTGAAAATCGGGCGATCCCTTGGAGAAGAAGCTTACACTATGAATTTGCTAAATTTTGAGAAGCTCTTGTACAGCGGTAGTCATTGGAGTCAGGATCGGGTGCATGGGTGGAACTTTGGCTAGGGGTGAGGCGCCCACTCCCTCTCTCATTCCAATGTCCTGAGGCACTCGCCTGGAGCCATCTCAGAAATCGGGCGACAAGGGTTCTGAAATAATGAACAAAGCTAAAGAGGGCATGGCATCCCCCTGCCCTCTCTGCAATCAACGCTCAATCGGTTCTCCCGGCTTGCTGGTGAGAGAGAGTAGCATAAGCGACTCTTTCATCTCAAGCAAAATCCCTGAAGTATTGATTTTGTTGTGGTGATAAGCCTTGCTTATCACCAAACTCTCAGGAGAGCCGCTCAATCTTTCATTGAATCAACCAATTGCCCGCCTGAGTAGAGCTTTTTGCTGCGGTGACAATACGACCCCGGTCTTCTCAGGTTGGTTCTTTTTCAATAGCTCTAACAGTTGCGCTAACTCCTCTTGAGACAAGCTAAGTTCAATATTTTCGTCAGCTTCTGGATGGCGGCAGGTACCCCCGTCACATTTCAAACCCAACTGATGCCAGTAAATGGTTGGAATTGACCGTCCCCGCTGGCCAATATACTCCTCATTCAGGAATTGGGTCTCTATATAAGCTTTCGGAGATGGGTGAAACGGTTGCCGACGAGGATAGGGAATGGTGAAACAGCCAAAGACTTTGCGATACTCCTCAGAATCCAGCAAAGCAGTGATCATGGCAGCCGGCCCTTTGTGCATCAGAATATTACAGTAAATCTGCATTTCCTCCTGCCCCATAGGAGCACGCCCCAGAAAGTGCTTGAAACACAATTCCAGAAATTTCATGTTTGAGAAATTGTGATAGAAGGAATTGAGATAAACCTCAGAATGCCCCAGTTCTTTGAGAAACCGTTTCACTCCAATTTTGTCGGTAAGAAAATCCTTTTCAAACTTCACCAAAATTTTTCGTTCGTAGAGATAGGGCTGGCGTTCCAAAACCTGTTGGTAAATCTGATAAAGAGCAATTTGGCGCTCCTCGCGAGTTGATTGACGACTAACAGTCATTGGTGCGGCCTGGTTCATAGGGGTATCCTCAAAAATTCGGTTACATATCTGAGGAATTCGGGGGGCAATGGCAAACAGCGAGTTGGGTGAATAATGAGTTTTTGGATCTTTAAGCTAAGTGGCAACAGTCCGTTGAGGACGGGCAATACCCACCCTACTTGGGTTGAAACAATCGCGATTCAGGTTTGAAAAATAGGCTAAGCGTGGGATTGTAAAGTCTGAAGGATGATCTCAAGATAGGGGCGGATGAGATTTTCATCACTGCTGGGTAAGGTCGTTGAGATCGCCTCCTGCAAAGCTCGGTAAGCAACCACACAATGCTGGTTACGCTTATAAGCCAGCAGAATGGTGTCCAGCCAAACGGTCATCTGTTCCTTAAAGAAGGTTTCATCATCTCGCAGGACCGACAGGGCAATGTACCGTAGCACCTCAGTCATGTCGTACTTACAGCGCTGCCCGTGCTGTTGAATTAGCTCCGGGTAAGTTTGGGCCATTTTGCGGAGCGATCGCAGCACCAGTTGCTCGCCATTATCCCGAAGTTGCTCATAGGTATGGAGCCGAACTGAATAACTCTGGATGTAATTTTCCAGTGGGTAAAGTTCCTGAGTATTTAAATAGCGGCCATCGGCCTCCAGGACATTGAGTTCAAGCTGATGGTTGAGGGTATGCATGGCGATTACAACGAAATTGTTTTTTCAAAAAAATTCCGGAAATGGGAGTCACTCATACTCAACCAATTCCTTATTTAATCTTCAGACTGCCCCTATAAAAAATGGAGTCCAACAAATTGAAGTGTTTCTCAACAGAATGAAGCAGATCTTAATCATCTATGGCGATCCTATTTGATTGTGAAAGGACTTTCTGTTAGGGAAAGTTGCTTTTCTTCGACTGAGCGGAGTGCGGATTGAGGGGTGAACAAGTTAGTTTAGAGAGAGGCAAATGAACAGAATACATGGGCTGAGGTTGGCGGAATGAACCGACTTTGGAGTAGGGTGAGCAAGATTTTGGGTGGACTGTTGTTATTTGGAGGCAGCACAGCTTCTATTGGGCTGTTGCTGGGGATCACGCTGAGTCACGCAACAGGGGTGGGGCTGGCGATTTTATCCATGCTGCTGGTGTTTTTTGGATTGTCTCCTATTTTGCTGGGTGGATGGCTTCTCTACAGCGGCATTCAGGCAGAAAAACGGGCCCTGCGAGAGCAATTTTTTCAGTTATTACAGATGCATCAGGGGCGACTGTCACTGCTCGATTATGTGGCGGCGACTGGGGTAGAGCCTGCGATCGCCCGTCGTCATTTAGATGCTTGGGCAAAGGAATTTTTCGCTGAATTTGAAGTGAACGAGCGGGGCGATATTTATTACATCTTTGCAACCGAAACGATGCCCTTACCCGAAAGCAGTCATCTCCAACTCCTGGGGCGAGCAATTCGCCAATGGTTACAATCGGCGATCTAGGGTTGCTCTATAGCGAGCTTATCTGGATTGTGAAAAGGGATTCCGCAGGGATCCTCCTCACACAGCCCTTCTATTTCACAAATCGTTTAGGACTGCTCTATCGTTTTCAATCAGGGGGTTGCAAGACTAAGACAATTTCTAGTACAGTAAAACCTAGTACTCTGTCAAATTGAATTTGACGGTTAGCGAATACCCGGGAAGTTGATGGGGGTTAAATTTTGAGGGTCTGCGACCCGTCAGAATTTTCCTGGCGGAACACTAGTACAGCAAAACAAAGTTTTGTTAGGGGTGCAGGGTGAAACCCTTCCCTTAGCGATTGGGTTTCAGAAATTGGCGTTGCTGAAAAGCAGTATGAATCGAAACGAAGTTTCGAGCATACAGCATCCATTTCATACCCGGATTCAGCAATGCCCAGAAATTAATTCACTTGAATTGAGTGAAATAACGGAGAGGCGGCGTTGCACTGGTCTTTAGAATAGGCTGAGACTACTCATGACTAAATTATTAACCAAAAGTTAAAAAGGATAGAGTAATTGCAGTAAAAAGGATAGAGTAATTGCAGTTATCCACGCTAGACCGAAGCGATGAGACCTGAATATCTCAAAAGCTTGCGCAAGTGCTGTCGCAATGAGGCTGCCTTTAAGCAAATGCAGCAAATTCTGTTGATGGCCGAGGCAGAGCGTCAGCAATCTGAACTGGGTGCGCTCTGCCAATCCCTGTTTGGCGATCAAGTCGATAGCGTGATCACTACAGAACCCAGTAGCCCTCAAACCTCCCTCCGAAAACTCATCCTTGAACGCACCTCCGATCTGCTCAATACCAACGAGCGCCTCCGGCAGGAGATTGTTGATTGTCAGTGGGCAGAACAAGCCCTGCAGGAAAGTGAACAGCGATTTCGCTCTTTGATTGAAAATGCTACTGATATCATCGCCATCCTGGATGAAAAAGGTGTCTTTCTCTATTGCAGCCCCTCGACTGAAAAGGTTTTAGGTTACACCTCAGCGGATGTGGTGGGGCATTCTGCAGTTGAGTTCGTACATCCGACAGACGTTGATTCCATCCTCCACGTTTTACAAAGTGCAATTCAGCATCCCGGGGTTAGTCAGCCTGTGGTTGAATACCGGGTGCGCCACCGAAATGGCTCCTGTTGTTTCTTTGAAGCCGTTGCAACAAGCCTTTTAGAAGATGTAGCCATTCATGGAGTCGTGATTAATTGCCATGACATCACCGAACGCAAACGGGCGGAGGAAGCGCTACGTACTGCCAATCGTCAGATTGTCAATATTCTTGAAAGTATTACCGATGCCTTCATGTCGCTGGCCAATCAATGGCGGTTTACCTATCTCAACCAGCGAGCTGCTCAGATGTTTCAGCGATCGCCCGCAGAATTGCTGGAGCAGTCCCTTTGGGAAGCCTTTCCAGAGGCGGTTGGTTCTACATTCGATCGGGAGTATCATCGGGCCTTAGAGCAACAGATTCCCGTTACTTTCGAAGAATTCTATCCTCCGCTCAACACCTGGTTTGAAGTTCGGGTTTTTCCCTCGACGGATGGGCTATCCATCTTCTTACTGGACGTTACTGATCGCCGGGAAGCTCAGGCTGAACTTCTGGAGATGAGTACAGCCCTGGGGAATGCGGTAGAAGGCATCGCCCGACTAGATATTAATGGGCATTACATCGCACTGAATCGAGCTTATGCCACCTCCCTGGGCTACCAGCAGGAAGAAATGATTGGCATGGCTTTACAGCAAACCGTTCATCCTGACGATGTGCCCCTTTTGAAAGAAGCCCGACAGCAGATGTTGATTGAGGGCAAATCCGAAGTTGAGGTGAGGGGGTTACGGAAGGACGGTTCCACCTTTTATATGGAAGTGGTTATGGTCACAGCCTGTGACTGGCACGATCACCTGATCGGGTATCACTGTTTCACAAAAGACATTACCGAACGGAAACAGGCAGAGGAGTTACTGCGGCAACAGGCAGAGCGGGAGCAACTGATCAGGGTAATTGCCCAGCGGGTTCGTAACTCGCTGAATCTGGAAGACATTCTCAACACGGCGGTGTCTGAAGTGCGGCAATGCCTCCGCGCAGAACGGGTTGTCATCTTTCGCATCGACTCGGAAGGAAATGGGCTGGCGATAGCAGAGTCCGTTGAGACTGGCTGGCGTTCCCTGATCGGGTTTAACCTGACGGAGGACTGGTTCAAGCAGCGCCAGGATGATTATCGGCAGGGCAAGAACCTGGTGATTGATAATGTAGAGCAGGTCTTTTCAGCCTGTCGAACTTACCTGGATGGGGCCCAGATCAAAGCGCTGCTGGTTGTGCCGATTCTGCATGGCAATCGGCTTTGGGGCATTCTGGGTGTTCACCAATGCTCCAGGGCGCGGCGTTGGGAGCCGATTGAGATCAGTCTGTTAGAGCAACTGGCAACCCAGGTGGCGATCGCCATTCAACAATCTGAACTTTACCGCCAGGTGCAACAACTCAACACTGAGCTAGAAGGTCTGGTTCAGGAGCGAACTGCTCAACTCCAGCAGGCGCTTCAATTTGAAGCCATGCTGAAACGGATTACGGATTCAGTGCGCGATAGCCTGGACGAAGACCAGATTCTGCAAACGGCTGTGCAAGAACTGGCCCTTGTTCTGGATATTAGAGGCTGTGATGCTGCCCTACACGACCTCGACCAGCACACAGCCACTATCCGCTATGAGTGCATTCGTTCCGATGTGCTGCCCTCTGCCATTGGTTCAGTGATCCAGATGGCTGAATTTTCTGAAATTTACGACCCACTGTTGCAGGGTCAGTATGTGCAGTTCTGTCGCATTGTTGAAAACCCAGTCTGCCCGGTTCATTTGCCCTGTGTCGTTCTGGCCTGCCCGATTGTGGATGATCAGGATGTGCTGGGTAGTTTATGGCTGTTCAAACCCTCTGAGGAAATATTTAGCGATTTAGAAATTCGCATGGTGCAGCAGGTTGCTAATCAGTGTGCGATCGCCATTCGCCAGGCTCGCCTGTTCCAGACTGCCCAGGCCCAGGTAGCCGCCCTGGAAGAACTAAACCGACTCAAAGATGATTTTCTGAGTACGGTTTCCCATGAGCTACGCACGCCTATGTCCAACATGAAGATGGCGATTCACATGCTCAAGAACGTCCATACTTCCGACAAGCGCGATCGCTACCTCGACATCCTTCAGTCCGAATGCATTCGGGAAATTGAACTGATCAACGACTTGCTTGACCTCCAGCGATTGGAAGCCTCATCCTATCCGGTTTCTCTGCAAACCATTGATCTGAAAGAGTTTTTGCTGTCTATCCTGGCCCCCTTCTGCTCACGTGCTAAGGAACGCCAGCAAACACTTAACATTCAACTGGCCGACGATTTATCCAGCTTCGTTACAGACAAAGCTGCTCTGGAGCGAATTCTAGCAGAACTCCTAAACAATGCCTGCAAATACACTTCACCAGGAGGCAAGTTGTTAGTAGAAGTTAGGCACAGTGAACTGTCCTCTAAAGCAGCCCCCCAAGTATTGTTTTCCATCAGCAATGAGGCAGAAATTCCCGTTTCGGAACTGCCTCGCATCTTCGAGAAGTTTTACCGGGTACCCAATGCAGACCCCTGGAAGCAAGGTGGTACCGGGCTTGGGCTGGCACTGGTACAGCGACTTGTGACTCAATTGGGAGGAACCATCCAGGTTGAAAGTGAGAATGGCTGGACTCGGTTTACCGCAGCCCTGCCCTCAGCAAATCACCTTTAAAGCTTTAACTGTGAATCCGCTGGGACTTTTTAATGGGCTTGCGAGTAACGGTTTTATAAATTTCTTCTTCAGCGAAGTACACAGACAGTCGCTGAGCCCCAACCACTATCCAGGCATACCAGCGGAGATGGTTGATCTCACTCAATACCTGATCAACTACCCAGGGCTCGGAACAATGAATTGCGAGGGTGTTGGTTTTATCTAGATGTAAAAAACATAGATTGAGCGTATTACCAAAGAAGGAACGCAACCGCTCCAAACGGTACTTTTCCAGCAGGAGTAAGTCGTTCGTGGTCAAATTTAAGGACATTGGATAAATCTCCAGGCGATAATGCCCTGATTTAACTCGACAGAAAGGATTACTTTACACGGTAGTTCCTGGGATTTTTGGGGGCTCCCTCGCTAACCCTCTGAGGGAATTTGCGGATCAATCATGGAGTTTGATGAAAGAGTTGGAGGCACTCAATGCTGCTATAGAAGCTATCTGATAACCTTCTATAAGACTGTGAAGGAATGTAGACGGTTGTGACCAAACCTCGTGTACTTTGTCTTGGTGAAATTCTGTATGATTTTCTGGCAGACCAACCGGGACTGCCGCTGGAACAGGTAAAATCCTGGACTCCCTATCCAGGGGGAGCACCGGCCAATGTTGCCTGCGGCCTGGCAAAGTTGGGCACAACTACCGGGTTTATTGGCTGTGTGGGGGAGGATGAACTGGGAAGCTCGTTGGTGAAACTGTTGCAGGATACTGGAGTGGATGGAACCGGGATTCAGCGCCACCCTACAGCCCCAACACGAGTTGTCTATGTGGTGCGTTCAGAGGCAGGCGATCGCACCTTTGCTGGGTTTGGTCAGTATGACACCTCCGTCTTTGCCGACACCCATCTGCAAGCGAGCAAGTTGCCCGTTTCTCTGTTTGAATCGGCTGAATTTCTGGTTCTGGGTACCCTGGAAATGGCCTATCCCGATAGCGCGGCAGCCATCCGACGAGCCCTGGAACTGGCAGACCAGTACTACCTCAAGATTCTGCTGGATGTGAACTGGCGACCAGTGTTCTGGAAAGATCCAGCGATCGCTTCAGCCGTAATCCATGACCTGATTAACCACACTGATTTTCTCAAACTATCTGAAGAGGAAGCCGAGTGGTTATTTGAAACGACCGATCCGGTTGTGATTGCCCATCGGGTTGGTAGCCTTGAAGGGGTACTGGTAACCCGTGGAGAAAAGGGCTGCTCTTACTACCTGGGGGAGAATCAAGGTAAGCTTCCAGCTTTTACCGTTGAAGTGGAGGATACAACAGGTGCCGGGGATAGCTTTGTGGCTGGGATTCTGCACCAGTTCTGCCGCCTGGGAATTCAAAGCCTCCGCGACCCCGGGGTTGCCCAGGAGGTGGTGATGTATGCCAGTGCCATGGGTGCCCTGACCGCGACTCGACCGGGGGCGATCGCGGCCCAACCAACTGCCGCCGAAGTGGAAGCTTTTTTGTACCTCCAGCAGCAACCAGGCTAGGGTTCTATATGCCAACCGGAATTGAGCGAAAGTTTTTGGTTCAGGGCGATGGCTGGCGTTCTCTAGCATTTGGAAGCCGTTACTGTCAGGGCTATATCGTCACAGGGCCGAGAACGGTGAGAGTCCGGGTGGTGGGCGATCAAGGCTTTTTGACTATCAAAGGCCCCTCCGCTGGGATCAGCCGCTCAGAATATGAATACCCCATTCCCATCGAAGATGCTTTGGAGATGTTGCACAACCTGTGTGAGCCTCCTTTGATTGAAAAAACACGCTACCGGCTTGAGTGGGATGGGGTCATTTGGGAAATCGATGAGTTTGAAGGGGAAAACCAGGGGTTGATCCTGGCGGAGGTTGAGTTAACCGACGAAAATCAGGTGATTACTCTGCCTGATTGGATAGGTGAAGAGGTTTCTGATGATCCCCGCTACTACAATGCAAATCTGGCAAAGAATCCATTTAGTCAATGGGGAAAAGGGACAGGGGCAGTGTGAGGGGGAGATGAGTGGGTGTGCGAGAGGAGAGAGGCGGGGAGCGGAAGTTACGGTTGTGCATAGCCTGAGCCATTGAAGGGGTGGACAGGACTATACCTTTGAGGCGGTTGGGGAGATTAGAAGGGACTCAATTCGGCCGTACGACCACAGCATCCAGCCGGGCGACCACTTAGTTTTGCCTCGTGAGGGTGAAACCGTTCGGTATTGAATAGGGGAAATTGAGCATGACTGTGATGGATATTACAGGCTTGAGGGAATACTGGATTCTGGATAATCTAACTCCACTCTTAAACTGAGAGCCCCGGAAACATTGCCGGGGCTTTTATTTCCTAATCAATCGTTGCTTCTTTTCGCTTACGCCATATCCCCATGCCCAGTCCAATCAATCCTGGTAACAGGGCAGGGATCGGCACGACTGTTGTTGAGAGGTTATCGACTTGAAAGAATTCGTCACCAATGTCTCCAAAGACTGGAACTTCTTCCCGAAACACCAGTTCTGAAAAAGAAGCTGCTCCGATGATCCCCAGGAAACCAGTGCCGGGGCTTCCCAGGCGATCGCGAAATGAAATGGTCTGAATGCCAGAACCATCAAAGTTTCCAGAAACCGTTAAGCCACTACCTGTTGCGACATCAATCCAATCAGCAGCCAATCCAAACACCGGCTTTGGAAATACCCATCGAATCTCTCTAAATCGGCCAGGAAAGTTACCACTGGTATCGACCCGTCCCTGGTAAGTTCCCCCTCCTATCTCGTTGAGAATGGAGCCCCCCAATCCAGTGCTGGTAACTCCAGTGCTGAATGTAATCACTGAGGCATTGGCTACCGGGGTATCAAAGGTTTCGGTGGTAAAACGGCCAACGGCGGCTTCCCAGTCTGGACGATTGGTGAAGAAGGTAACCGCCTGAGCCATGCCTGGGATGGTTAGGGTAAGCAGGGCTGCGCCAGCGATCGCCAGGGGAAATACATTTGTGCCCATAGTTCTTCTCAAAGTGGAGGGATCACTTCTGGTGTTTATCCGTAGTAATACGGACATTATTCCTATTTGAAATTGCCCCATCCGGTAATTAAGGCAAAAAAAGATCAAAGGACAGTTCACTAGAAAGCTCAATTCTTCCCAACGGGTAACCAGATCCGAAAGGTGCTTCCTTCACCAGGGCTCGATTGAAATGAAATGGTACCGCCATGAAGTTCAGCAAAGCGTTTGGTTAGTGCCAATCCCAGTCCCGTCCCTTCGTGTTTGCGGGTGAGAGAAGAGTCTATCTGTTGAAAAGGACGGAAAAGTAAATGCCACCGTTCTTTGGGAATGCCAATACCTGAGTCACTCACCTCCAGGCAAAGATAGGGAGTGCTGGGGTTGACCGGGCTGTGGTCAGGGCGTATGTCTTGTTCTAACTGATGACCGTAGCCTATCCACCCCTTCAGCTGCACATACCCCTTCTCTGGTGTAAATTTCACGGCATTGGACAAAAGATTAATCACCATCTGGCGAACCCGCCGTTCGTCTAGAGGTACCTGATCGAGGTGAGGGTCTAATTCCATTGAGAGGGTGAGATGCTTCTTCTCAGCACCGGGTTGCACCATCTTCAGGCATTGCTCACACATTGTCTGAATGGAGACGGGCTGAAGGTTGAGTTCCATCTTGCCTGCTTCGATCTTGGCAATGTTAAGCAGGTCGTTAATGATCTTCAAGAGGTGGTTGGAAGCATCATCCGCCTGTTGAAGAAACTCCAGTTCCTCTTCTCGACTATCGCAGCAGCCATCTTTCACCAGGCGCAGGCAACCGATGATGGCATTGAGGGGAGTTCTTAGTTCATGGGACGTGGTTGCGAGGAACTCACTCTTAAGTTGGTTGGCCGCCTGTGCTTCCTGCCAGGCAGTTTCCAGTTCTTCAGCACGGTCTTCCAACCGTTGCACCATGCTATCTAAGGCTGCGGCAAGCTGGTTGAGTTCGCGAATTTTGAAATTTTTCGGTGCCTGATCGGAAGGGTGACGCTGGTAAATGTGGAGGGCGTAGTCCCCCAGTTTTTCGAGGGGGCGGGCCAGGTCGCGGGAAATGTAGATGGTGGCTAGCAGGTTAGCGGCCACCAGTCCCAGGGTGAGGATGACCAGCACCTGCTTGACTTCTTCCAGGCTGTAGAGGGCATTGTCAATCGGCGCGACGGACAGCACAGTCCAGATGCGTTTTTCGTTTGCACTCATGGGGATCTGAACCGGGCTATAGCCAACCAGCCACTCTTCGCCATTGGGTTCAAAGGAAAAGAGATGCTCAAAGTCTTGCTCTCCGGCGATCGCGTTGGTCAAAATCTGCTGGAGTACGGGTCCGTCCTCTTCCTGGTTAATATTGCGCCCAATGCGCTCCTCTCTGGGGTGCGCGAGAATGGTTCCATCCTGATCGAGGATTACGGTATAACCTGAAAGCGACCCTGGCTGGCTGGTTTCCTGACGGTGCAAGGCTACTTGGGCACTCAAAGCGTAGCGAAGTTGCCCAAATGAATCGTACAGAGGGGCATTAAGTACCAGATCAAGCTGGCGCAAGGGAGTTGCCAGTTTTGCCAGTGTTTCCAGATTAACAGGCGAAATGCGGACACTTGACTGCGGATCGAGAATCACTTGATTCTGATCGGGCCACAGGCTATCCAACCCTTGAGTAATGGGTTGCTGACCACAGGTGCTGGCTTCAACTTGCCCGGTTTGCATGTTAGTTAACTGAACACACTGCACCCCCCTGGGCAGCCAGCGAGCCATGCGACGAACAAATTCTTGAGTTTCCTGGGGTTGGTCCAGTTGGGTTGAAAGCACTTCACTGGCTGTAACCAAGTTTGATCGCAGCGCTTCTGTCAAATCTCGAATGGTTTCTCCCTTACGAACAGCACTTTCCGTCAGGTTCTGGCGAGCGGTTTCTAACAGGCCGGAACGAGCTTTCCGATAAACAACATACTCTCCAGCAATCAATACGGGGATGCTAAGCAGCAAAATTCGGCTAAAGAGAATACGACGAAAAGAAGACTGACGCGGCTTAGCCATAGGAACTCTCTAAACTGACCGAAAACTCCAATAGCGACTATCCTTAGCCAGACCAATTCGCCTCTGCGCCTCAGCAATTCTTAGACAGCCAGCGTGGAATCGTGATGCATGGCTACTAACCTTAATTCAGTGGATGAATTCAGTAGATGACCATCCAAAGAAATGCCGAATAAAGACTATTCACAATTATTACAACGTTGCTTCAAATATTCCAGGTAACTCGTCATTTAAATACCGAATCTGTATGAAAAAACGTTTAGAAGATTGTCCATTTACAACGGTTATTTTAGCTATGAGTGCAGATGGCAAGATTGCCGACAGCAGCCGTTCTGCAGCACGATTTGGTTCACTCAATGACAAGAACCATCTGGAGCAACAGGTGGCCCGGGTGGATGGTGTGTTGTTTGGGGCGGGAACCTTAAGAGCCTATGGCACCACCATGAGGGTGATGCAACCTGGGTTACTGGATCAGCGACAGCAACAGGGAAAGCTACTACAACCGATACAAATTCTCTGTTCCCAATTCGGAGAAGTTGACCGGCAATCCCCATTCTTCCGCCAACCTGTTCCACGCTGGTTGTTGACGACTGCGGCGGGGAGCGATCGCTGGCAATTGGAAACTGCCTTTGAACGAATTGTGGTGGCCGAAACAACAACCGGCGAGCTTGACTGGTGGAGTGCGTTTCAACAATTCAAACAGCTTGGCATCGGGCATCTGGCAATTCTGGGCGGGGGAGAACTGGTTGCATCGCTACTGGCAGAAGGGCTGGTGAATGAGTTCTGGCTGACCGTTTGTCCCCTGATTCTGGGTGGAAGCGACGCTCCTACCCCTGTAGAGGGTGCAGGTTTTCTACAGGCCACCGCCCCTCGGCTGGAACTGCTGGAGGTGAAGACTCTTGAGCAGGAGGTGTTTTTGCATTATCGCGTCATTCAGTCAGGAGGTTTCATCGAACGTCCCAACTGAGGGTTTTATGGCTACTCACCTTTTAATCGCTGAAGGAAACCGTCTAAGCGGGTTTGGGCTAGTGCCAGGTGGTTGTCATCTTGAGCCTGGGATAGGGGGCTGGAGGGGACTGTCCCACTAAGTTGATTGACCGTGGTGCGCAATCGACTGGAGAGAACCATTGCCAGGGCGCGGTAGAAGCGGCAGGCAAAGCCCAGATCTTCCTGAAGTTTGGTGGCCAGAGATTCTCTGGGGATGGCTACGACTAAGGCATCTTGTTTTGCAGTGACGGTGGCAGAAGGGGGATGGGTATCGATAAAGGACATTTCTCCTACTACTTCTCCATTGGTTAAGTTGGCAATCTCGCGATCGCCCATTACCTTTGTTGTCACGCTAAGTTCCCCCTCCAGCAGGATATACAGCGTGCTGATGGGTTGTCCCTCATGGATTAGAACCGTTCCGGCTGGGATTTTATCTTTGCGGCTATTTGCAACGATCCAGTCAATATCGCTATTATCCAGTTCTCCCAGAATAAGCAGTACTTTTTTCATAAAATTTCCTCTGCCTCGTACTACCGAAATGAAGGTGTTTTCCTGGTAGAGACAACCTGATTTACATCCATTGTGCATCCAGTCTGCACCCAATTCGCAAACGCAGCAGGTTGTTCAAGGTGAATGGCGTGTCCGCATTCAGGAACAATTGCTAAGCGAGCAGTGGGGCAGCGTTCAGCCATTTCTTGATTAATCTGACAGAATTTGCGATCGCGTCCTCCCACCAGCAACAGCAGCGGCTGGCGATGAGTTTCCAGCAAACTCCAAAGGGAGGGTTGCCGTCCAGTGCTCAGGTAACGGAGGGATTTGGCAATTTCGAAGGGACAGTTTTGCGATCGCCGCTGCATCATTTGCTCAAATTCTGGATGCTGTTGCAATAACTGAAACAGGGGTTGTTGATACCAGTGAGTCAGAAACGAGGGAAAATCGGCTTCGAGCTGGTCTGCCAGTTGGAAATCGCGCTGCAATCGCTCCTGCCGTTCCTGCTCTGTTTTCAACCCAGGGGAGGCAGACTCCAGCACCACTTTAGGAAACCGTTGTGGGAAGTGAATCGCCAGATACAGTGCTAAGCGCCCACCCATTGAGTAGCCCACCAGAAAACAGCGGGGAATGCCAATCTCGTCTAACCACTGGATTAGAGCCTTTGCGGTGCTTACTATTGTATATTGCTCATCTCCACCTTCCACCCTCGTTTGACCGTGACCTGGTAAATCCACCATGATACAGCAAAACTGGTCAGCCAGGTGGGCGATCACTCCATCGAAGTCCCTCCCATCGCCCAAAAAGCCGTGGAGAAATAGTATCGACGGCTGTGCGAGTTTTCCGTGTACCGAGTAGTGGAATCGGTATGGCATGGATACTGGTTGTTTGTCGTACTCCTGCCTTTTCGGGGGCAACCTATCGCGCGTCACCTGGTACCGAACTATACTTTACCTGCTCTGCATACATTGCTCTTAATACCAGGGCAGGATCAACATACTGTCCGGAGTACTTTAAGCCCCAGTGCAAATGGGGTCCTGTCGTACGCCCGGTCATCCCTACGCGACCAATACGAGCACCCGCGGGAATGATTTGCCCTTCTGCCAGTTGAATGCCACCGCTGCGATCGCTCAAGTACTTCTGACCGTCCTTTTTTTCTACATATCCTTCCATATGGCAGTAGATATGCTCCCACTCGCCCGATTTAACCACGATGGACGTTCCACAAGCGGTGTTGTCAGAGACTTCCACAATCTTTCCGGTCCACCAGTTGCGAATGTAACTGCCCTGAGGAGCGGCCATATCCAGCCCACGGTGAAATTCCTGGTTAGAGGAGCCATCCGGAGAACGCCGATAGCCAAAGGGGGAGGTATAACCCTGGAAATTTTCGACCGGGAAGGAGGCCCCTCGCCACGTTCCCTTCACTGCCACGCTAGAACTGGCTTCCAAAGCACTAACCCCAGCCTGTTCAGTTCCAACCGGGAACAGACTGATTCCTGCTACCAGGAAGAAATATCCTGTGGAAGCCAGACTGTGCTTTAGCGAAAAACTTGACCGTTGCGCCATTCCATCACTCCTCAACTACTTATCAAAGAGTTTCAAGGGGGATTGTTTGATGCTATACACGAGCAGCTACGAAATACTGATAGACCTTTGTAACATTACTTTTTGTTGCTTCAGACGTCCAGATACTTTTGGGAAATCCCAATGGAACACATCTAACTAGAGTTAGAATCTGGCAACTGAGTAAAGCTACTCGGTGTATGTTAACCCAGGTTGTGTCGTTTGAATTTCTTTTTTCCCAGGACAGAGTGGCAGGAGAGTTGTTGGCTATTAGCCCCATTTAAATTGGAACTTGCGACAGATGAAGGGGGTGCAATCCCAGTTTCCACAGGCCCATCATGGCATGGTTGCACCAATTCTCTACGTCACATCGAGTTTAAGTAGCTGGATGCAACTAAATTAAAGATGGTTTTTGGGGGTGGAGGGGGTGAAACCCCCTGCCTGCGGGCAACGCCCCCACTCCCCTTTCTTCCCATTAATGATGTCTACCTACTTAAGATGGGAATGGGAAAATCTCAGAACGAGCGATGCCAGTTCGGATGCGTAGTTCCAGGGTAATGCGTGATCAGCTCCTGGAATGATTTTTAATTGGGCATTGGGAATTTCCTGTGCGTAGGTTTCTGAGTGCCACAGCGGGATGGTTTCGTCGCGATCGCCCGCAATTACCAGTACCGGCATCTGCAATTGATGAATCGCCTTCTCTACGGTATCGATGGCGTCTTCGGGGCGGCTGCGATCGCGCAGAAAGGAACAGGCTGCCGGATTTGCGATTAACTCCTGACGGAAATGGGCGACCCTTTTCAAGCTAGAAGTCCAGCCCAAGAGCCCTGCCACTGGTTTCGCCAAACCCAGCCCCCAATCGATAATAGGGGTTTCCCAGAGCAACGGACGCAAATGATCATAGCGACCACAGAAGCTATCATCTCGAATACCCGCCGCCGCTGCCAGTATCAGGCTATTGACCGACTCTGGATAGGCCAGGGCATAGGCAGACGCCACCCATCCTCCGAAGGAATACCCCAAAATTGTACAGGGCTCTAATTCCAGCGCTTGGACAAAAGCACGGACAAACGCAACTTCCCTGGCAATGTCGTAGCGGATCATGGGTTTCGAGGATTCTCCAAACCCCAGCAAATCGAGGCTGAGACAGCGGAAATCAGTTTGCAGTTTCTCAATTAACGGCATCCAGCAGTGCCCACTTCCCAAAAAGCCATGCAGCATCAGCAAAGTAGGACCAGAACCTGCTTCGCGGTAGGCAGCAGACAGCGGAATGGGAAGCTGGGCATCGAAGGGGACATTTAAATTCAACCGTTGCAGGCCATCACTTTTCATTCTCTAAGGCATCCTTGGCTTTCAAAAGCTCCTGCATATGCTCTGCATTCACAGTTGGATAGGTCAGATTGAGACTTTGCAGTTGCCTGGAAATGACAGTTGCAACAGCAAGACGGGTAAACCACTTATAATCGGCTGGAATAATGTACCACGGCGCCCATTCCGTACTAGTGTGATTAAAAACGTCTTCATAGGCTTTCATGTAATCATCCCAATGGCCCCGTTCCTTCACATCGCTGAATGAAAACTTCCAGTTTTTCTGTGGTTGGTCAATTCGTTTTAAGAAGCGCCTTTTTTGTTCTTCTTTGGAAACATTCAAGAAAAACTTGAGAACAATGATCCCATTACTAACCAGATATTTTTCAAAGTGATTAATTTCCTCAAACCGTCGATTCCAAACTTCTTTTCCCTTTGCTTCCGGTGGAAGTTGCTGTCGCTCCAGAATTTCAGGATGAACCCGAACAACCAGTACTTCTTCGTAGTAAGAACGGTTAAAAATTCCAATTCGTCCGCGTTCTGGCAGAGCTTTGGAATATCGCCACAAATAGTCGTGATCCAGTTCTTCTGCTGAGGGAACTTTGAAGCTAAATACCTGACACCCCTGTGGATTTATCCCGGACATGACGTGCTTGATAGTACTATCTTTGCCCGCAGCATCCATTGCCTGAAGTATAATCAACAGAGCATAAGTATTTTGGGCATAAAGAGTATCTTGGTATTTCGCAAGCTGCTGGATGCCTTCCTGCAATATTCGTTGAGCATCTTCCTTTTTTAGAAAGTCTGCCTTATAAGCTGGATCGTAATCCTGCTTCAGTGATATCCTTTGACTGGGCGGAACAATAAATGACTGAATGAGTTTATCAATTTTCATAACCACCCCTTTCAAATGTCCATATGGATTATTTTGGCTTCTAATTTTTAGATCTGAGGAGTAACGTGAGGCTAAGCAAAATCGATAAGAATAGAAACCAATGGAACTTTTTTCCGGCTAAACCGATGGCAACAGATGATTCTGAAACTCAAAAAACGGTGTTTAATACTCCTAATCCTACCGAACTCAAGCAGGTAGCAAAGGAGAACCATTCAAATCAACCGGCCATTCCCAACTTTTATTTCTGACTCCTCGCTCCCCTGCAATGATTGTCAAACTTATGTCAAGGGGTACTAGTACTCTGTCAAATTGAATTTGACGGTTAGCGAATACCCAAGAAGTTGATGGGGGTTAAATTTTGAGGGTCTGCGACCTGTCAAAATTTTCCTGGCGGAACACTAGCGCGATCGCCCCTCCCAGCCTTTTGCCTCCCAGGACTCAGTTTAAGCAATACTGGAATTAAGTAGAAAACGAGGAAATCCCAATGGAGTTGCGAGTCACAAACACCCCAGTTTTGCAATGGTCAGGGGATGGTTTGGCAATTGGTTTGTTTGAAGATGCCGTAGAATTGACAGGCGACCTGGCCGCTCTGGATGAGAAGTTGTTCGGTACGCTGGCAGAACTGATTGCCGAGGCAGAATTCAAAGGGAAAGAGGGCAACATCGCCTCAGCCCGGGTTGGCAGCGGAAGCACGATTCGCAAAATCATTCTGGTTGGGTTAGGTAAGCAAGAGAATTTGAAACTGGATGGGATTCGCAGAGCCGCCGGAGTATCGGCAAAAGTGGCCAAAAAGGAAAGATGCAAAACGCTGGGCGTTTCCCTTCCTGTGTGGAATGGGGAACCCGCCACGACTGCCCAGGCAATCGCTGAAGGAATTGAATTAGCTCTCCATCAGGACAATCGCTTCAAATCAGATCCCGATGACAAAGGGCCTCAGATTGAGCAAGTCAATTTGTTAGGGTTTGGAGGGCAGGACGCTGCAATCGCGCGGGCTCGCCAGGTATGCGCAGGTGTCATCCTGGCACGGGAACTGGTTGCAGCCCCAGCTAATATCGTCACCCCCATCACCCTGGCAGAAACCGCAGAAGCTATTGCCCGTGAATTTGGTCTTGGGTTAGAAGTCCTGGAACGAGAAGACTGCGAGAAATTGGGCATGGGAGCCTTCCTGGGAGTGGCCCAGGCTTCAGACCTGCCACCCAAATTTATCCATTTAACCTACAAGCCCGATGGCATCCCCCGACGAAAACTCGCCATTATTGGGAAAGGGCTGACCTTTGACTCCGGAGGGCTCAATATCAAAGGGGCAGGTAGTGGAATTGAAATGATGAAGACTGATATGGGGGGAGCCGGAGCTACATTGGGGGCTGCAAAGGCGATCGCCCAACTCAAACCCGATGTCGAGGTTCACTTCATCACCGCCGCCACTGAGAACATGATCAGCGGTCATGCCATGCATCCGGGTGATATTCTCACAGCATCCAACGGCAAAACCATCGAAATCAACAATACCGATGCCGAAGGCCGCCTCACCTTGGCAGATGCCCTCGTCTTTGCTGAAAAGCTGGGCGTCGATGCCATTGTTGATCTTGCCACCCTAACAGGAGCCTGCGTTATTGCCCTGGGCGATGACATTGCTGGGCTTTGGAGCACGGACGATGCGATCGCTAACCAACTCATTCAGGCAGCAGAGCTGGCAGGGGAAAAACTGTGGCGCATGCCAATGGAAGAGAAATATTTTGAGGGTATGAAGTCTCTTGTCGCCGATATGAAAAATACGGGACCCCGCCCCGGAGGCTCAATCACAGCAGCCCTATTCTTAAAGCAGTTTGTCAAAGAAACCGCCTGGGCCCATCTTGACATCGCTGGTCCAGTTTGGGCTGACAAGGAAAACGGGTACAACAATGCCGGAGCCACTGGTTATGGCGTCCGTACCCTGGTTCACTGGGTGCTGAACTCCTGATTTTTCTGTATAAGCCGTATCACTTTTTCTTCATTAAACAACCAGCACGTATTAAGTTTCAGTGAAAACACCTGGTTGATCGTGCGACCTGGAATTGGCGTAAATGATAATTACAATACAAAACAAACCTTCAATATTCATTCTGCGCGAACTTCAGCCGCCAATTCAACCATCTCCAGGTTTTTCAAACATCTCCTTAAAGTGCTTTGAGATCGGCTTAAAGTGGCGCTACTTTAATTAACGCTACTGGGCACAGTCTTGTCAGAGCTTATGCGGTTTTGGGAATACTTCTCCCATGATCATAAGGTCTTGCTTGATTATTGCCCTTGCTCACCAACCAGGCTTTGAATAGGCCAATACAAGTATGTTTTTAGTTCAGTTTTATATACTTAAGCTCTTTGCCTATTAAAGCTGGAAAATAAAGCTGGAAAATAAGGCAGAAGGTGTTCTAGAAATGAGGCTCTGACTCCTTATAATCTTATAATCCTGATTTCCTCGACTCCCTTTTCAGGGTTACTACAAAAAATTGACAACCTCCAGGGCACAAAAATAAGAACAAGATGTTACCAATCTCTTTTTGTGAGAAAAACCTTTCGCAAAGCTCTTCTCCTAAAGCTCTTCTTCATAATTGATTTAGATTTACCATATAGGTTATAAAAAACCATTTAAGAAACCAGTCAAATCAAAACAAATTAACTAAATCAAAATAAAATAGTGAAGATTTTACAGTGTTATTTTCCGTTGAATAGGATTTTTACTTAAAGCGAGAGAAAATTCTTAATAAGAGCTTTATAAGAAAG
>JAIMBL010000377.1 GCA_023511615.1 Leptolyngbyaceae cyanobacterium HOT.MB2.61 | reverse complement strand
TTTTTTTTTTTGTGGGGGGGGGGCGGTGGGCCCCCCCCCCCCCACCCCCAACAGAACTCTTGTTTTGCTGTACTAGTCCTCTTTGGCGTAAGTTTGGCATCTGAAGTTTGGCGGTAGTGCCCAAATCGTAATGATTTTTAAGTCGTTAATGATTGCGGCTGGCGCTCTCATCATTACCTTGTTAGGTCTACCAGTTTGGCATCTAAATATTGAATGAACAAGGTCCTGATCCTCGCGATCGCCATAAAAAACCTGCACCTGGCACCTGGCTCAGCTAATCAATTCAATGGCAGACATCAAACTTGATCAGGAAGATCATCCACAGCATTCCTGATTCTAAGCGTTATAACTGAGATATGACGGTTTTAAGTAATCGCCAACCGTGAGGAGTTGTAAAAACTTTTTCGCAGGAAAAATTTGATTTCATAATCTGCAGGGTATTGCTGACCTGAAAAAATTGCTGACCTGAAAATAGTCAACAGCCAATAGCCAGTAATCTATTTCCATCCCCTGGTGCTGTGTACAGTTCATAGTAGCTATAGGAAAAGCGTTGCACATCGGAGAAGGGAATTTCTGAAATGTGCAACGCCTCATGGAAGGGAGAATAGACTCTCTTAATAAGAAAGAATAATCGCGAAATCTATAAATAAAAATCGCTATTTCTGATTGGAGAAATAGGCTTTCGTCTATTTATAACAGAGGCAGTTCTATGTGGCGATCAAGTGTTTTCCTTGGAATGGCTATTGCTCTAGCCGGTGCTGGGGGTGCCCTTGCATCCCCAGTTCCCTATGCTGCTCAAAAAGAGGGGCAGATTCTTGCTGCCCAGACTGCTGCTGAATACCCGGTGGTTGAATCTGTCAGGTTACACCCCAATTTGAATGTTCCCTGGTCCAGACCCGTCAGAATTACGGACCCATTTGAAGGCTCATTCCTGGGCGTGTTCGATCGCAACGACATCAGCCACCGCGATTTGGGTTACGGTTCCGGCAAACTGGTTAGTCTCTGGAGCCGTGATTCTGTCCGGGTTCTGCTGATTACCCAGCAGGGGCGATGCACCCTCGCCTACAATACTGGCTTTCCAGGTTTCTACGGATTCTTTCCCTACCGTCGTGTTACCGGCCTGTTTTACGATTACCCCTATGGACCAGTCTGTGTTGAGATCAACACTCCCAGAGAGATCCAGAGGCTTTTGATTAGAGCAGGCGAGAAGGTGCTGGAACTGGAAGGCCAGAATAATGCATTTACCGTAAACGACGAAATCGCTACCGCTCTAAGGAACCTCCCAACTCAGAATGTAGACATTCGGATGGTGCTGGAAGGCGGTGAAACAGTAGACAGCGAGATTGGGAAAGGCACGGTAGCCGCATGGAAAACAATTTATTAGCTTATTAGAAGCTTGTATTAGAAGCTTGCACTTAGACCCAGGCGAAATGTTAAACCGGGCTGGTAAATCCGGTTCACTTTTTCGTAGCTGCGGTTTCCCAAATTTTCCAGGTAAACCAGTAAACTAACGTTACGAAACAGGGGAGCCTGAGCGCTCAAATCAAAACTCAGCCAGGGTGGAGAAAATTCCCGCGTACTGTCCTGCTTCAGCAAACAGAGCACGTCGGGCCCCACTGAAGTAGCTGGCGTAGAGGTTTAGTTGCCAGCCCTGGGAGTTGTATCCAATCCCGAATTGTCCAACGGAGTAGGGAATCGTACTCAATTGCAGCCCCTTTTCTGGCCCTGCGGCAATGCGGGCATCCGTATAGGTGTAGTTGACGAAGGTTGAAAACTGAGGAGTAATGTTCCATCGGAGAGCTGTTTCAAAGCCATTGGTATTAACCAGCCCAATATTCTCCCAGCGGCGACAATGCCAATCCGATCTTTTAACCGATTGCCAAAGTCGATTGCCAAAGTAGGTGAGCTGGGCAGATACGGTGGGAGCCAGCCGAACATCGATTCCAGCATTCCAGGCGGAGCCTCTTTCAGGTTCCAGGTCGGGGTTGGGAAGCCAGTTATGAACGGTGTCGTAAAGATAGAGCTGGTCTAATCCAGGGTTGCGTCGTACAGACACCCAACTTCCGCGCAGGGCAATGGTTGGGGCTATGTCCCAACGCAGACCTGTACTGGGGTTGAGGGAGTTGCCAAACTCTGTGTTGAAGTTTTGTCGCAGGCCAAATTCTGCTTGCAGGGTCTCGGTAATTTTCCAGGTATTAAGTAGGGCTTGCTGAAAAAGTATTTCACGAGCTTTGAGAAGGTTGATGGTTACATCTTGAAACTCGCTGGAACT
>JAIMBL010000376.1 GCA_023511615.1 Leptolyngbyaceae cyanobacterium HOT.MB2.61 | reverse complement strand
AAGTTCCAGCGAGTTTCAAGATGTAACCATCAACCTTCTCAAAGCTCGTGAAATACTTTTTCAGCAAGCCCTAAATATCCGAATCAGCAGTGCTGCTAGAACTGCTGCTAGCGCTGGAGGCAACAATTGTGCTGCCTGAATTTGCGCTGACAGTAACAGACTGGTGGGTGACGCTATGAGTATTGCCAGAAGTGCTTACCTCGCTTCTGGCTTCCGCGATCGCTCGACCATCTGCTGAAACTATCCGCTGTACCAGGATCTTTGAGTAGCGCATATTCGACTCTCCTAATCGAATCATTTGCTCAAACCATTCAAGTCGCATCCATCGAGCATCTAATCTTCAGGAACATACCGTAGACCGAGACCAGGAAATACTCGACTGGGCAATCCAACAACTCGATAGGAACCTGAAGTGACTACAGGGAGCGAGATTGGTTTAGAAAATGATTGGATAAACGTGGCTGGAGATGAAAAATTTGCAGGGTTTGCTGTTGCCAGGCCATTGTTGGCAATGTCAGGTACTCCATTCACAAATGAGGAGGGTAGAGCAGTCGGTAAGGTGATGGATGTTAGACTCTGTGAGGGGTTCAGGGTTGCGATCGAGAGTGCAGCATTTTCTAACCCTGGATTTCCACCATTTTGAACAGTATTCAAAGATGAAATGGTTAATGGAACAGGCTGCGCTGTACCCGACGTGCTGACTGTGGTGTTGACGATATTAGGTCCAGTCGTTGAGGCGGTTGCCGTAGCACTGGCACTGGCAGAGGTTGCTCCGGGCGTAAACACGGTTTTGTTACTACTGGTCGTTCCAGCCGGAGAAGTTACCGTGGCACTGCTGCTGGCACCCGCACCGCTATGATTGACAAAAGTGCTGGAATAACTGCTGCTACTAACGTTTCCGCCTGTATTGGAACCACCAGAAGCCGAAATTGGGACAGGAATGATGGTTAATCCATTTGGGCTTTGAATGAATCTAGCAGGAACAGGATTGGCATTCGCAGAATGGGCGATCGCCATCCCCCCCAATGCTACCAGGCCTGAACAGATAATCCATTGAGTCAGGGATGGAATAGTCGATAACAAACGAGCTTTATTTAGCATGATCACGATCCTTCTGTAATAGCTGACCAATAAGCAACTGGTTTATAGTGAGCCAATTTCATTCAGAAACTTAGTGTGAGCATCTTGCTCACATATGAGCGTCTCACTTACACTGCACTGTTCCTAATCAAATAGGATTGCCATGGTAAGTAGGTCAGTGCAATTTAGCTCATGTAAGTCAAGTTTTGTAGCATCTCCTCCAGGCTTGCTTAGGTTGACGAATAGAGTGAAGTTTACATTTCACAATTTGGATGCGTTTTTCTGCCCTTACCTACTTAGAAACTTATATTAAAAAGCCTGTATTAAGAAACTTGTATTAAAGGTTTGGTTCAGAACTCTGGCTATTGACTAAAAAATTAAGTTCATTCTCAAGCCATTCACTGAACAATTGGTTAACAATTTGCTGATGAATTTCAGATGTTAATCTTGCTTCAATAAACTCCTCAACTCGCAGAAGTTCATATCCCTGTTCAGAAGCAAAAGGTCCTAAAATCTGACCAATTCTGGCTCCAAAAACAATGGAAGCGATTTCAGGTTTCAAACTCCACCGATGGAATCTTCCTTCATAGCCACACACTTGCCTCCGCTGTGGGTCAATATCATACAAATGAGCAACTTCGTAGAAACTGATTTCGTTCTCTTCAATTTGGTAAAACAGTTCCTGAGCGACTGGCTCATAAGGAACGACAATTCGGTAAAGTACGACCTGTTCAAAATCAAGTCGATTTTCGGCAAAGTATCGCTCAACTTCGTTGCCAAAAATGTGTTCAGCTAATGCCTGGGCTAATAGGCGATCGCGAATTCCTGCTTCCCAATCCTCCGCAGTAATCATCTGCCCCTCAAGCCAGGCTAAGGTATCACTCGCTTGCTCTAACCGTTTCTCACGACGCAAACGATCAGCTTCTGCCTGAATTTCATCGGCAGTAACAATAACTCCTCGCTCTTGGGCAGCTTGTTCTACAATTCTTTGGTATAAGATCCTTTGACAAATATCTCTCAGAGAAATATCTTTTCTTAAAAAATAAACAATTTCTTCTGGATCGATATTGATCCCCGAAAAACTAACCATTCTATCCTGAAGTTGGTAAGACTCAATCAATCTAGTCATAGTGAGAAGGCTGACACATATTGGCTTTGTGAACTATAAGTGACTCAATGTATCGACGCGGGTGCTCTGTGGCCCCCGTGATTTCATGCCTGTACAG
>JAIMBL010000375.1 GCA_023511615.1 Leptolyngbyaceae cyanobacterium HOT.MB2.61 | reverse complement strand
CGGTTGGTAAGGGGAGAGTTCCTGAGATTAAGAGAATACGATTATGTGGAGGCGGCTATGGCCCTTGGGGGGAACGATTTCCGAGTTATGCTCAAGCACATGCTGCCTAATGCCTTGGCACCGGTTCTCGTTGCCGCTACGTTTGGAATAGCCGGGGCGATTCTGGTCGAGACAGGACTCAGCTTTTTAGGCTTTGGAGTGCCACCGCCAGAACCCAGTTGGGGGGATGTGCTTTCCCAGTCGCAAAGGTACGTTGATTTTGCCTGGTGGCTTGTTCTATTTCCTGGTGCAGCGATCTTTTAATTCTTTCTTGCTTCGCAGCGATCGCCGGTCTAACTCTGCTACTGACGGATAAACAGCCTGATGCCACTGAAGCGGAACGCACTGATCGAGCACTTCTAATGATGAGTTTTGCTTACTGGACAGTGTATTGTGTGGCAGTGGGTTTGCAAAAGATAATTTCGCCGGAGTGGGAAGCTTTGTTAACAGGTGTTAAGTTGACAGAAATTTTGTCCTATCTTCTCACCTTTGCCTGTGTACTGAGCCTGCCGTTGCACCGGGTTTCAATTCGGCAGGCGGAGTGAAGGCAGAAATCACGCTGCCTCCAGGGGAGCCATAGTTAAACCTTCCATCCCAAGCTGCATGTGGTAAAGCTCTGCCTGCTCCAGAGGGCCGACCCAGACAACTGCCTGTCCTTCAAAATGGACCTGATTTGTCAGCTCCCAGGCTCGATCTGGAGTCATTCCCGGAATGTAGGTCACCAGACATTTGGCGACATGTTCAAATGTATTAAAGTCATCATTGAGAACAATGACTTTGTAATTGGGATAGCGTTGTGTCGTAACCTGGCTGGACTTTTCTGGTGCTACGGTTGGAGAAGCAGACATTGTGTGGAAATGAGATCGTGCTTCACACTGATTGATTTCATCGGTAGGGCCGTGGCATGACACATCTCCATAGCATCTTATCCACTGGTCTGGAACATCACCAAAATCGACAAGAATTGTCCTAACCATAGGCATTATCGGAACCATTTTCTATACACAGGATTACTGAACTTAATAACCCATCCTATCCTACTGGTTCAGATACGTTTCTGCCTTTGGAAAAGATACTTAATGCAGCTATAGCGTTCACAAATAGGTTATGAACAAGGGAGTGTGAGGGCTTCGCCCCCATACTCCTTTAGGCTCAGGCAAGGGTTGTTAGACCGTTGAAATAGTCTTGCAACTGGCGATCGTGATCATGGGAAAGGGTTCCAATCGGCAGCGAGCCTGGGGTAAATGCCTGAACATCACTAACTTCCATCGAATCTTTAATCTCCATCGTTCCCTTAGCTTCGACTTCAATCACGACACAGATGGAGTGAACCCGCGGATCTCGTTCAGGTGAAGAATAAACCCCAACAAGACGGCGAATTTTGGAAACCTCCAGACCAGTTTCCTCCTCCAGTTCTCGCTGTACGGTAGTGGGAATGTCTTCCCCCCAATTCACCATGCCCCCTGGCAATCCCCATTTGCCGTTGTCCCGCCGTTGGATAAGCACAATGCGTCCATCCGGCAGGATGGGAATAATACTGGTGCCTATCACCGGATGGCGAAACAGAATACCCAAAACGGTTTGTGTGAAATGCCACCATTGACGCATAGGCAAAAGCATGGTCTAAACACATCCACTATCAAAGGCAAGCAGATGCACCAACCGGGTAAAAGTACTTTTTCAAAGTCATCTGAGTCATGAATAAGCGTGCTCTCCCTCAAGCGAGGTCAGTCAGGATTTCTTCTGCGTGGTTCTCAGGTTTAACCTTGGTATAAATCTTTTCAATCGTACCATCGGGAGCGATGATAAAGGTGTTGCGGCTGATGCCCATGTACTCTTTACCCATAAATTTCTTCAACCCATAGCTGTCGTAAGTGGTGGCTACTTTGCCCTCTTCGTCAGTCAGGAGTGGGAAAGGGAGGTTGAACTTTGTTGTAAATTTTTCATGGGACCTGGCATCGTCTGTACTGACGCCAAGGACGACGACATCTTTACTCTGGAACTCGGCATAGAAGTCTCGAAAACTACAGGCTTCTTTTGTGCAACCTGGAGTGTTATCCCGCGGGTAGAAGTAAAGCACCACTCGCTTACCCTTCAGGTCGGACAATTTAATGATATTGCCTTTAGCATCAGGCAGGCTGAAGTCAGGAGCTGGATCGCCAACTTTAAGCACCATAGAAAGGGAGAAAGGGGTACAAGTTTACGGTTGATATAGCTGTCGCCAGGTTGCTTAGGACACTGGGTTTAAGGGATGTGTGGGGACTTCGCCCCCAGCTAGGGGTTCCA
>JAIMBL010000374.1 GCA_023511615.1 Leptolyngbyaceae cyanobacterium HOT.MB2.61 | reverse complement strand
GCGAATACCCAGGAAGTTGATGGGAGTTAAATTTTGAGGGTCTGCGACCCGTCAAAATTTTCCTGGCGGAACACTAGCCCCTCCTTCCTCACCCCTCACCTCTCCTGACTTCTGACTTCTGGCTCCTAATCCCCAACCTCTACCACTTGGCTACCATGACTGCGCGGATCAGAGCTTCCCTGAGAGGCGACTGGGGCAGAAAATGTAGAGGTTTGTCCAGTTGCCTGAGCATAGGGAAGGGGGTCCTGGGCGGCCAGGGCTACCAGATTGGCTTCCATAATGGAACGGGGTTGTTCCCCAATTGCCTGAGCCACTGCCTGCCCGTCCTGGCTCAGGAACACAAAATGGGGAATGCCATCTACCCGGTAGGACAGGATTTCGGGTAACCACTTGCTATTATCCACATTCAACATAACGAAGTTGACCCGATCGCCATACTGTTGCTTCAACGCTTCCATATCCGGTGCCATTGCCTGACAACTGGTACACCAGTTGGCGTAAAACTCCATGAGCGTGGGTTTACCGTTTGTCAACGCCACCTCCAGAGGCACAGAATCCTTCGCGATCGCCGTTAATGTTGCGGATCCACTCTCTGTCCGCAATCCCAGAAACACAGACACACTGAGAACTACGGCTACCAGTACGATTAGTAAATTTCTGACCCTGGTGGCGATCGAAGATTGGGGGAGCTCAGTCGAGGCCGATGGGGAATTGGGTAATTGTTCAGTCATCTCTGAATGCTTTCTTCACAAGCCGTTACATTACCTTCAGTTTACCGAAACTTCCCGTTGATCTCGCCTAGAATCGAGTTGCGACTGTTTCTGAAGCCACTGTGAAAAAGCGAGTTACGCTCACCTTTCCCAAACGTTCTGTGCAAATGCCTGTCACCTACCGATTGGCAAAGGATTTTAATGTGGCGGCAAATATTATTCGGGCTCAGGTTGCCCCTAACCAGATTGGCAAACTGGTGCTGGAGCTTTCCGGTGATATTGACCAGTTAGATGCTGCCATTGACTGGATGCGTTCTCAGGATATTGGTGTCTCCTTTTCTAATCGGGAAATTCTAATTGATGAAGAGATCTGTGTTCACTGCGGTTTGTGTACTGGTGTGTGTCCCACAGAAGCCCTGAGCCTCGACCCTCAAACCTTTAAGCTGGTGTTTACGCGATCGCGCTGCATCGTTTGTGAACAGTGCATTCCTACCTGCCCAGTTCAGGCTATCTCAACTAATCTTTAGAATTGAGCATTCAGAGGCCGGAAGCCAGAAGCAGAACTGAGGAATTGACCTGAAGAGCATAGAAGCTAGGAGTCACAAGCCAGGAGTCAGGAAACAGAAATGGGGATTAAAGAAGGGCTAGAGTAACATTGTTAATGATTTTTCTATCAATGCTCCTGGAACGATTGGGAACACTAGGATCAAGAGCAGATTCCGCATTTGCCTCTGCCTGTTGTTTTCGCTTCCCTGCGGCGGATACCCACTATGTCTATTCAAAAAATTCCCCTCGAAAGTATCCACAAGATCCGCCAGCATATCAAGAGCGTTTTGGCGTTGCCAGAGTCAGAGAATCATCCCCGCTCCTGGTCTTCCTACGATGAGGTGGATGAACTGCCCGAACCTGACTCTCTGAGTGACCTGGGAGAACTCTTTAACTTTGGTGGGATAGTAGAGGAAACCGCCTACGCCCCCAACACAAAAGGGCAATGGTTCATTAGTTCCGCCAACCCCGGAGATGCACTGCTGAAGCTGCCTGGACTGCGATTGAAACCCGATCTGCGCCTGGTTTGCTTCCTGCACCGGACTGTTGATGACGGTATTGGGGTAACCTGGGCTGTGCCGGAGGCTCTCAGCACCACTGCTCAGTTAGAAAAAGCACTGGTTGGTTGTCAGAATCGCACCCACATCCCCCGACCTGAGGGGGCCTTAGTAGACGTGATGGAAGCCATTGAAGGCGATCGCTCCCCAGTCACCTACATTGTTGCCTCGATATTGCGTCGAGAGCTAAAAGAATTGGGTGCATTGGGCAAGTCCTGCAATTGGACACACCATCGCTTAATCAACACCCCACCTGCCCAGGCAAACTGGCACTGGAAAGTTGAACAACCGAAAGATCTATCACCCAAAGTGCGCGTATTTCCCGATGGAAAGACGGCTATTGAGTTCTTTACCTGCCGTATCGTAGCTCCAGTTGCAATTTTTCAGCACATTGACCAGTACCCTGCTGGACATTACCGAGCAGCCTGTTTAGATCGGCCTGTGGCGATCGCTCAGAAAGCATAAGCATTTCATTATTAGAGTTATAGCCATGATGTTGCTGAAAAGCAGTATAGCTATAGCCACCAGGCTTAGGACGGGGTGCAGGGGTGGAACC
>JAIMBL010000373.1 GCA_023511615.1 Leptolyngbyaceae cyanobacterium HOT.MB2.61 | reverse complement strand
CTTGCACTTTAGCAGACTTGATCCCGCTTGAAAACTAGGCACAGTAAACCTTTGCTGCTTTTTTCAGCAAGCCCTACATACTGGACTCTGCCCGTTGCAAGAAGAATCGACGCTGGTTTTGCAACAGGGCGCGTTGTTCCACACTACCTGTCAGGTAGCGAACGGGGTCCGCAAAGGGGATATAAGGTTGGGTTTCAAACTGGGTGAAGATCTGCTCTAGTGCCTGCTCGGTGCTATCTTCAAACTGCACCGGGAGCCATTCTGCCTGCCGTTTGGCATAAACGTTGAGGTCGGGTATGGCATCGGCGGAGCATCTGGCGGGTGCGTTGCAAGAAGAGTTCCCGGTAGGTGCGACGGAACAACGCTGAATCGTCGGTGAATTGCTCCACTCCGGTTTCGCGGTTTTAGAACCATTGGGCAAGCTCTGGGGGAAACCCATAATCAGTGAAACCTTCTGGTCGAGTCAGAAATGGCTGGAGGATGTTGTAGATGTCCTCACGACGATTATTCCAGGGTGTTGCCGTCAACAGGAGGAAATGACGCTGTCGTCCAGACGCGCGATCGCGAAGCGTTCCCGCAGGGAAATCGCGGTCTCGAATTTGCAAACAAAGCTTGTGAATCCGGTTCTGATAGTTGCGGATGCCTTCATGGGCCTCGTCAATGATCACCAGATCAGGGCCGCCATAACGGTTGAAGTCATCAATAAAGCCAGTTCCCTTCCGGCTCATCAGGTTTTTGTTGTATAGCTCGTAGTCGTTATCTCGGAAACCGAGTTCATTCATCTCGCGTTTCCAGTTGTCATGGAGCTTCCGGGCGGCAATGATGGCAACTTTGGCTTGCCCCCCCTGTTCAATTTCAAAGCATTGGCGATAGAGACGAGCAACGGCAGCCGCAAGACGAGTTTTGCCCAGCCCCACCGCATCAGCACAGACTGCCACGCCAAAATCTTGCATGACTTGGAGGCAGTGCCGCGCCCCTGATTTCTGATGTTCAAACAGAGTTCCCTGGTTTACCAGTTCATCGAGCAGATTGCTTGGCTCTACCCGAAATTGCCGAGGGCGTTGCTGGGCCAGCCAGTAGAGAAAGTCGTTAGGGGTGCCATGCTGTCCAGACAGAATCTGTTTGACTGCCTGCTGAAACCCTTCAATCTCATCAAAGTTGGGCAGTTCTTCAACCTGGGGAACTTTGGGAGGCTTCTGCGGCTGAACGTTGTATTCGCCCCCTGCATTATCTTTGACGCGAAAATCAGTAATCGGCTGGGGGGATGGTCGGGGGATACCGTGACATCTGCTGTGATTTCCTCTGGGGTCTGTTCGGTAATGTGAACTTCCACCAAAGGGTTATCGGGGATGGTGATGGTATCCACCTGATCCAGGTTGTCGCCGGTAATTTTGACTTCGGTCGTCTCGCCAGGAGGCAGTTCGTCAGGGGGAATTTGCTCGATGCGGGGTTGCCGTTGTTGAGAGCGGCGATCGTACTCCTGTAATACCTGGTTCAGAAATTCTTGGGTCAGGTCATGGGCAAGGTCTTGCCGCTGCCACTCGCTATCAAATTCCTAGATGCTCTGCTCGATCGTTTCCTGGTCTTCTTGTGAACCCCATGACCATAGAAAAGTCAGGCTCTCTGCATTGCGGGAGTGGGCAGCACGGGTGAAGTTATCGGAGCCTTCTGCAGGATGTGGTTATCCAGACGATCGCTATAAATGCCCGTTTTCTTGTGGTAGAGCGATCGCCCCTGACTCATTTTGATCAGCTTGATTTCCAGGAAACCGAGCCGCACCAGTTCAGCCATGATTTGAGTGCCATTGAACGCACGCTCCTCAAGTCCCCGAAGAAACTCCTGCAACCTGCGCTGAATGAATTGGGTGCGGTATTCAGGATTGTGCAGCCTTTCCAGTTCTGCCACATCAGGGCGTTTGGTAAATCCCTGCCAGTCCATTAGCAGCCGGATCTGTCCTTCAGTCTGGACAATGGTTTGCAAGGGTTCTTCGTAGAGTTTGAGAACGCCACTATCAAAATAAGCTGTGGAGCGGCGATAGATACGGCTGCGCCCGAGCATTTGGGCTGTTAACTTGTTGTAGGCATCCAGTTGGTCGGGTAGGTTGTAGCGTCGTTTAATGCCTTTGATTTCTCGGAAGCTACCGCTAAGCAGAGCAGGCTCTTTGGCCGTGCGCTCCAGCAGGAGAAACTTTTCAATGACTTTGAGGTTGCCTGTACGGAGCAATGCAGGAGAGGGGAGATTACCAGAGGTGCGAGGCGTATAGATGTAAATTTTGGCGGTGTTGGGGTCGATCCGAATCACCTTATGGGAAACAGCTGAAGTTAACCCCCCGATTCGGACAGTAAATGAAAGAATTTAAGGAAGTTCTTCCTTTGTACCACGATTTTCTTTT
>JAIMBL010000372.1 GCA_023511615.1 Leptolyngbyaceae cyanobacterium HOT.MB2.61 | reverse complement strand
CTGAACAGCAGGATGAATTGAAACGAAGTTTCAAGCACCCACCACCTTTTTATCCTCAGATTCAGCGACGCTAGACATTGGAATTACTGCGGCCGTGGGGGCAAAGCCTCCACTCCCCCTTCATCTGTTGCGAGTTCCGTTTAAATTGGTCTGACTGTGGCTAATGGAAAAAAAAGGGAGAGCCGCTAGAGCGCCTCCCCCTATCATCAGGGTGCATCTACTTACCACAGTATGCCATTTAAGGGATGAGGGGTAAAACCCCCTGTTTGATTTTTTGATAAAGACTTAACACAGCAGGAGGCGTGGGAGGTGAGGGGTAATACCCCTCATTGCTCTGTTTGAACCGAAATGGCTCCAGGGAAGCCTTATTCATTTAGCTTTTGGGCCAGTAACTGATTGGTCAACTTGGGATCAGCCCGTCCCCCGGTTTTCTTCATCACCTGCCCAACAAAGAAGCCCAGCATTTTGGTTTTGCCATTGCGGTATTGCTCTAACTCTTTGGGGTGGGCGGCTAAAACCTCTGCGATCGCCGTCTCAATTACGCTGGTATCGGAGATCTGGATCAATCCTTTGGCTTCGATCAGGGCCTTGGGTGAACCGCCCTTCTCCAGCAATTCTGGCAGAATGTCTTTGGCAATCTTGTTACTGATGGTGCCACTTTCAATCAAATTGGTGAGTTCAGCCAGTTCCGATGGTTTGAGGGGAAGGCTGGTAATACTGACATTACTATTGCTGTTCAGGTAAGCGCTGATGTCGCCCATTAACCAGTTTGCCGCTGGTTTAGCGGGTGCGCCTGCGGCAACCGTTGCCTCAAAGTATTCAGCCATTGCCCGGTCGTCGGTCAGAACCCGTGCATCATAGGCGGATAGGCCTAATTCACTCTCATAGCGCTGACGTTTCTGATAGGGCAGTTCTGGGAGTTCTGCTTTCCAGGCAGCGAGTTGCTCCGGAGAAACTTCAATCGGTCCCAGGTCAGGCTCTGGGAAGTAACGGTAGTCACTGGAACCTTCTTTACTGCGCATGCTAACGGTGCGCTGGGAATTCTCTTCCCACAGACGCGTTTCTTGAATGATGCGCTCTCCAGCAGCGATCGCCTCAATTTGGCGCTCAATTTCATACTCAATCGCCCGCTGAATGGCGTTAAAGGAGTTCATATTTTTGATTTCAACTTTTGTGCCAAATTCCTTCTGTCCAACGGGTCGCACGGAAATATTGACATCACATCGGAGAGAACCTTCCTGCATGTTGCCATCGCTGACACCCAGATAACGCAAGATGCGGCGGAGTTCCTGGGCATACTCGGCGGCCTCCTGGCCAGAGCGCATATCTGGCTCTGACACAATTTCTGCCAGGGGTACTCCGGTGCGGTTGAAGTCTACCAGCGAATAGGTAGAACCAGCAAGGCGATCGCTCCCCCCATGCACCAGCTTGCCAGCATCCTCTTCCATGTGCAGGCGGGTGATACCAATCCGCTTGCGCCTTGCTTCTCCGGTTTCTTTGTTCACCAACTCAATTTCAAGCCAGCCGTGTTGCGCGATGGGCAAGTCGTATTGGGAAATTTGATAGTCCTTGGGAAGATCGGGGTAGAAGTACTGCTTGCGATCGAACTTACTGTAGGGAGCAATTTCACAGTTCAACGCCAGGCCTGCTTTGACGGCATACTCCAGCACCTTTTGATTCAGTACTGGCAGGACTCCCGGCATTCCCATGCACACTGGGCACACTTGAGTGTTCGGCGTTCCACCAAACGTTGTTGCGCAATTACAGAAAATCTTCGTGTTGGTCTTCAGTTGAACGTGGGTTTCCAGTCCAATAACCGCTTCGTATTCAGTTTTTGCTGGGGCAGCAGTGACCATAGACTCATAATCTCAGGTTGAGCAATGCTGCTCTATTTTAGCCTCTGGCTTGCAAAATAGAAGTCTGGAGCCGGAAGTCAGGAGTCAGAATCCTTTTCTCTTCTGACTCCTTCTTTTTATCGTCCTAGTGGTCTGTCAAACTATCAAACTAAATTTGACAGGTGTTTAAAGCTTAATGGTTTGATTTGAGTTAAATTTTGAGGGTTTTTACCCATCAAAATTTTCCTGACGGAACACTAGCCTCTGCTGCATTTGTTCCCGTAAGCTTCTAGCGTCCTGGTAGTCAGGTTGGAACCGGAGTGCTTTGTCGATGGCCAATGCTTCCAGGGCTTCAGCAGCGGTAGAGTAACATTCCCGAAAGTCGTAGCGGACCATGGGGTTCAGGATAGCTGCCAGTTCTGGGCTGATTTCTAAGGACTTCTGCCTCTGTGTTAAACAACCGTCGAGCAATTTGTAACTGCTCAACATCCTTAAACTAAGGACTTGTAAGAAAATAACTTTTACATCTTCCATGTAAAATGGATCTACTATTGATTCATGATAGATGACAA
>JAIMBL010000371.1 GCA_023511615.1 Leptolyngbyaceae cyanobacterium HOT.MB2.61 | reverse complement strand
GAACAAGGATACTACTCTTAGCCTCCTGTCCGAAAATTGGGGGTCATTTCACCCTGTCGCCTGTTGCCCTTACCCAACCTCAAAACTTTCAGAACCCAGGTTCTCCTGGCTTGCCGGTGAAAGAGTCGCTTAAGCGACTCTTTCATCTCAAACAAAATCTCTGAAATCCTGATTTTGTTTTGGTGATAAGCCTTGCCTATCACCCAACTCTCAGGAGAGCCAGAACCCATTCACTCAGAAGGAGTGTGAATCACAAATTCCAGGGTTTCGTTTTGAGAACTGCCAAATTTTAATTGGGTTCCTGAGCGCAAGGGCACTTCCTGACGGTGGATTTTTTGCCAGTGTTCTGATCCAACTCCTGGTTCCAGAAGCCAGGTGCCGTAGCGGGAAAAGTCTTCTAGAAAATACGTTACCTGGTTGTTTCCGTTGCGCTGGGACTGGCGACAAAAAATGACAGCGTGCTTACGCGATACCCCGTACTGGTCTTCCTGAATGACCAGATCATTTTCTATCCGGTCCCTGCCAACGCGCATGATACCCCCCTGAATGTTCCAGACTTTGGCAGTTTTGAGCGATCGCAAAGAGGCATTTGAAATCTCCTGCCCAAAACTGGTGATGGTTCCTGGCATTTCAGTAAGTGTTGACTCCATCGGTTTCAACAGTTCACCGTCATATTCTGGATGCATATAAAGGACTGGCAAGGTCCAGGCCTGCTGGTTGAAGCGATAGAGTGTCAGCAGGTGCTGTCGGGCAACGGCAACGGCCTGGTCAATGGGCATCCGCTCTGCCAGAGCCTTGGCAAAGGCCTGGATAAAGCTGAGTGCTTCTTCATCAGTAATCGTATCCCGCATTCCCAGGACCGCTGGAACTCCATGATGGATCAATACCTCTGCCAGGCTGCTACGCGGAATTGCCTGGGAATTTGATGAGAGATCGTGGTCAGGTTGGGCACCCCAGCAGGCATTAAATACCGCTAGTTTCACCTGGCAACGGGTCAGGACTTGAGCCAGTTCAGTCCCGTTCAGGTTCATATCGGGTCGCAGGAACAGCAACCCACCATCGGGAGCGGGAACCCCATGACCAGAGTAGAAAAACACATTGTAAGTTTGAGTCTCCAGAGTGTGGATCAGTTCTGCTGGAGTGGGTTGCACCAGAGTATCTACCTGGCAGGGGGTGCTGGTTGCTCTGCCAATTCCGGTGCTGCCAGAAACTTTGAGCACATGGGCAAGGGCTTCCGCTTCCTGTTTCAGTTGCAGAGTATGGTTGTCCGTGTAGCGAAGATGCTCAGAGCCAGATTGGGCTGTTTCAGGCTCAAGGGCAGAATCCTGCCCCAACACCAGCAAGACTTTCAACATGTAATCTGACCGCAGCGGAGGTAGCGGATGAACATCGCTGGTGGTGCGACTAAAAAGCACTCGCTGGCTAAGGGAAATAGCCTGTTTTCCCGCCGCATCCTGCATAATTTCCCAGGGGAAGGCAATCAGATTGGGATCCCGAATTTCCAGCCGCAACCGCAGCGGCTTACCCTGCCCCACAGCAATTCCCTGACTGTGGTTGAGACTGCTCTGAATCGGCCCATCAAACAGCCACAACCACAGGTGAATACCCAAATTTTGCATCAGCCGTCCAGCACGACCTACAGGCTGTCCAGTTTCAACTGGAGAAGTTTCCAGGGACAGAACGGGATCGGGCGGAGGGGGATTGATCTGAGAAACCTGGGGGACGCTTGGCAGAATCCGGGTTGAAAACATTTCCTGCCAGGCCTGCCATAGCTGGGTGAGAGATTCGGTCCAGATGCATTCATGAAGAACGAACCCTCCTGGATAGGGAGCCTGTGTGACATGGATCGCAAAGTGACCTGCTGTGCGCAGGGGTGCGATCGCCAAACTTAGACAGGGAATCTCAGATGAGGACATTCGAAGGTACACCTAGACCCGTGACAACAGCAGTATTGTCTTATCAGTCTATCTTCTTCCCTCTTCATTCCTCACCCTTGTGCCAGTGGGCTCTGGCTTAGCAGCCTGGGAGGGTGAAGTGGGCGCACAGGTACCTAACTGAGTGGGGGTGAGGGCAAGTTCCTGGGTGACGAGGGGGGCGATCGCGTCTTCCTCAATCCAGCCCACCTGTCCAGGTTGAACGGGTTGGGAATCGATACTGGCATCCCCAGGAACGGAGCATACCCTCAGTTTCAGCCAGGTTCCTTGATTGGGAATGGATTGGCGGCTGGAGATCTGCAACACGCTACCAATCGGAACGGTGCCGGAGGTGGCAATCCCCTGAGTTATTCCAGGTTTAGGAGGTTGGGGCAGGAGAGCGATGGGAACCGACTGGTTGCTACTTGGGATCAAATCGCTGATCTGAATCAAGGAACCAACCGTTAAGGGAGGCGGTGGACTGGGGGGCGGGGGAGGTG
>JAIMBL010000370.1 GCA_023511615.1 Leptolyngbyaceae cyanobacterium HOT.MB2.61 | reverse complement strand
CACTCTATCTAGCCTAGCGATTTCACGCAGGTGGAGATGGAAAAGTTATGCAACTTATTTTTGTAAGGTTCCTTAACACTTGCAGTGCAACACGACATTCCCCGGATTGCCGCAGAATCAAGGCATCGGCGCGAATTGGTTTGAGCGACAGTTCCGAGGGTTTCACAACTGTGTTACCCTGGAGGAGTTGTTAAAAAACCGCACACTCAGGATTTCGGGTGTCTGAGAAGTTGTTGGTGTTTAGTGATTAGTTGTCAGGTTGCAACCGTTTCTAACAACTAACAACTAACAACTGATTGCTTCGAAGATGCTCCTGGGTGGAGGATGAACCCGAATACAGGAGTAAAACATGCCAGTCGTTTCGTTGGCTCAACTGTTGGAGTCAGGGGTTCACTTTGGGCATCAAACCCGTCGCTGGAACCCCAAAATGGCTCCGTTCATTTACACTTCTCGGAACGGTGTGCACATCATTGACCTGGTGCAGACTGCCAAGTTGATGGATGAAGCCTATCACTACGTCCGCAATGCCTCTGAGCAAGGCAAGCGCTTTCTATTTATCGGTACCAAGCGCCAGGCCGCTGGGATCGTGGCTCAAGAAGCGGCCCGCTGTGGTGCTTACTACGTCAATCAGCGCTGGTTGGGCGGCATGCTCACCAACTGGGTCACGATTAAGACGCGGGTTGAGCGGTTAAAAGAGTTGGAACGTCGGGAAGAAACTGGGGCCCTGGACTTGCTCCCCAAAAAGGAAGCCTCCGTACTGCGCCGGGAACTGGAAAAACTCCAGAAATATTTGGGTGGCATCAAGCAGATGCGGAAAGTACCCGATGTGGTAGTTATTGTCGATCAGCGGCGAGAATACAACGCGGTTCAGGAATGCCAGAAACTGGGAATCCCCATCGTGTCTTTGCTGGATACCAACTGCGACCCCGATGTGGTGGATGTTCCCATTCCTGCGAACGATGATGCCATCCGGTCGATTAAGCTAATAGTGGGTAAGCTGGCAGATGCGATCTACGAAGGTCGTCACGGTCAGCTTGAAGTCGAAGACGATTACGACGACTACGAAGGGGCTGAAGAAGAGTTTGATTACGAAGATAACGACCTCTCTTTTCTTCCAGAGGATGACGAGGAGTCAGAAGAGTAACGAGCGCTAATACTGAGTGATGAGTTATGGGTTTTGACTTGAATCAAACTCGTAACTCATCAATTAAAACTCAAAACTATTTCAGAGCAGGGACTAAAGGGACATGGCAGAAATTACCGCAAAGCTAGTGAGTGAACTGCGCCAAAAGACAGGCGCAGGCATGATGGATTGCAAAAAGGCACTGACTGAAAACAACGGAGATATCGAAAAAGCGACGGAGTGGCTGCGTAAGAAGGGAATTGCTTCTGCCGAGAAAAAGGCTGGAAAAACAGCGGCTGAAGGTTTGGTGGATAGCTATATCCATACTGGTGGCCGGATTGGCGTACTGGTTGAGGTCAACTGCCAGACGGACTTCGTTGCCCGGAACGAGTCCTTCAAGAAGCTGGTGCAGGACATTGCCAAGCAAGTGGCGGCCAGTTCTCAGGTTGAGTATGTGAAAGTGGCTGACATTCCCGCGGAGATCGTTGAGAAGGAAAAGGCGATCGAAATGGGTAAGGATGACCTGGCCGGTAAACCAGACAGCATCAAGGAAAAAATCGTTCAGGGGCGGATTGAAAAGCGCCTGAAGGAAATGTGCCTGCTCAATCAAGCCTATATTCGCGACCAGAGCATTACCGTTGAAGAGCTGGTGAAGCAGCATATCGCCCAATTGGGTGAAAATATCCAGGTGCGCCGCTTTGTCCGGTTTGTGCTGGGCGAAGGCATCGAAAAAGAAGAAACCGACTTTGCTGCGGAGGTTGCCGCCCAAATGGGCGCGAAACAGGAAGCCAGGCCAGCCGAGAAGCCAACTGCTGAGGAGCCCGTCGCTGAGGAGCCTGTCGCTGAGGAGTCTGTCGCTGAGGAGCCCGTCGCTGCTGCAACCGTTGTTGAGGAACCTGTGGCTAGCGAACCTGTGGCTGAGGAGCCTGAAAGGAAGGAAGCCAAGAAAGAAGCTAAGAAAGATGGCAAGAAGAAGAAAAAGTAAGATCAGTGCTGTAGAAGGGGCTAGCGTTGTGCAACCGATGCGACCTGGCGATCGCAGCCCCTTTCTGACAATATCTCTTCCTGTGGGTCAGGTTTAATCCAGTCTTCGATCGCTCATTTCTGGGAGCCGAGCAGTTTTCTAACTCATCTAGAGGCAGTCCATAGGCAATCCATCCGGCTGCCTCTTTTCACAAGCAAGTTTGTGCAGCGCTGATTCAGGTAGATTAGATCTTATAGCTGTAGCCACCAAGCTTAGGGCGGGGTACAGGGGTAGAACCCCTGGCGGGGCGCCGCCCCCCCCCCCCCCAAAACCAGTCACTTAAGAAACATG
>JAIMBL010000369.1 GCA_023511615.1 Leptolyngbyaceae cyanobacterium HOT.MB2.61 | reverse complement strand
GCAGACCCTCAAAATTCAACCTCCATCAACTCCCTGGGCATTCGCTACCCGTCAAATTTGATTTGACAGAGTACTACTCTTTCATCTAAAACAAAATCCCTGGAATGTTGGCTTTGTTCTGGTGACAAGCGTTGCTTACCATCAAACTCTCAGGAGAGTCTAGTGATAGAGCAATGAGGAGCTTATGACCTGAAAATGGTTCTCCAGGCTTCTACTGTGCCTCTACCAATTTCCATGTCCTGAATTCTGCCATCGCTCCATATCAGACGGATCACCATATTTTGGAGAGGGGCACTGGCGAGAGCTTTGGCCAGTTCAGGGGAAACAGGTCCCTCTTTGTAGGTATAAATTTGCCCGTTGATAGCAAATTTAATTGCTTCAGGAGTGCTCTTGATAGAGTAGCGGCGATAAATGGGTTCTTGATCGGGGTAGCGATCGTATCTTCTTTTGCCGTGTTTGTCGTAGTAAGTTCGTGTGCGCCAGATGGTGCGGTATCCGACAAACTCCGACCTGAATTGGGTATAGGTGGCACGAATTTCACTTTTTGACCAACTGCTGACAAACTCAAAATCGTCAGTGAAGTTTTTGTCGTATACAATTTTGCCATCGAAGGGATCGTTAATGACCTTTGACCATTCGACTCTGGCATTTCCGCTGACTGGAGCGGGTTGAACTGCAAATGCGACAGAGATTGGGCTCATGAAGAAGCCTAAACTCATCCCTAGACTTAACCACTGTTTTTTCACGCAGCACCTCCAGATATGGAGATTCCTATTGAATGACTCTGAATTAAGGCGGTTGGATAGCGCCTTTACTAAGAAAATCTGAGTTTTCGCTGAGTAGTGTGATCTTCAATCAAGGTGTTGCTGAATAGCAGGATGAATTGGAACGAAGTTTCAATTCACCCAACTCTAAATTCATCCCCGGAATCAGCAAAGCCTCTTCAATCAAGAGCTAGACAATTTCGAGAACAACTTTGGGCAAATCTGGTTTGACCAGAGCTGGCAGCAGGGATGAATTTGCAACCCCATTTCCATTATGGAAAATGAGCCGTGGCCCTTAGGTAAGGCTTTGAGAGAATTTTGTATTGAGCAACGTACTTTAAAAAGATGGTGATACAGTGACGGTAGGATGCCCCCAGGTCCACGATTTCTTGAGTAATGCTGACTGATGGAAGGATTCAGCAAGGAAGTCGGGGATCTGATTTTCAGGATTAGGTAATCTGAACCCATGCAAATCCGGATTGCCACCTTCACCGTACACAAACGGTTTGCCCTGACAATCAGCCGTGGCACCACTGCTCAAACAACCAACGTCTGGATTGAGGTAGAGCATGAGGGGATCCGGGGCTGGGGAGAAGCCTCTCCCTTTTCGATTGGAGAACAGCCTCAAACGACTGAACAAATTGCCCGCTCCCTCCAAAAAGTTGCTCCGTTGTTAAAAGTCTTCCACCCTCTGGAGCGGCAGCGAATTGAGAAATTGGTGCTGGATGCGGGCTTGCCTTCGGCTGCACGGGCGGCTCTAGACATTGCCCTGCACGATTGGATGGGTAAACGGGCCGACTTGCCGCTGTGGCAACTGTGGGGGTTGGATCGCGATCGCATTGTTCCCACCTCCGTCACCATTGGCATTGCTTCCCCTGAGGAAGCGCGGAAGCGGGTTTTAGCATGGTTAGGAAAGGGAACCGTCGCCATGCCGCTCCATGATATTCAGGCATTGAAGGTGAAACTGGGCAACCCGGAAGGCGTTGAGGCAGACAGGGCCATGCTGCTGGCCGTCAAAGAAGTGGCTGAAGGAATCGCCAAAATTAGCGTTGATGCCAATGGGGGATGGAATTTGAAAACGGCCCTGATGATGAGCGATTGGCTCGCAGAGCAGGGAGTTACCTACCTCGAACAGCCCTTAGCCAAAGGACAGGAGGGAGATTTGCCAGAACTGTATCAGCGATCGCCTCTCCCCATTTTCGTAGACGAAAGCTGCTTCACCAGCTACGATATTTTTCCTCTGGCAGATCGCGTGCATGGCATCAATATCAAACTCATGAAGTCCGGCGGTTTGACCGAAGCCATGCGCATGATTCAAACTGCAAAAGCCTGCGGCCTCAAAGTCATGTTTGGTTGCTACTCCGACAGTTCCCTGCTAAACACCGCCCTCGCTCACCTTTCTCCCCTGGCCGACCAAATCGACCTCGATAGCCACCTCAACCTGCTAGACGATCCCTTCACTGGCGCGGTATTTCAAGATGGGCGGGTGTTACCAAATGACCAGCCAGGGTTAGGGGTGAGGAAAAAGAGGTGAGGAAATATGTAGCTGGGTGCAATTAAATTAAAGATGGTTTTGGGGGTAGAGGGGGTAAACCCCCTGCCTGGGGGCAACGCCCCCACTCCCCTTTCTTCCAATTAATTATGCCTGCCTACTTAAGTTAGGGGCATGGGGAGGAGGGAGGGGGGAGA
>JAIMBL010000368.1 GCA_023511615.1 Leptolyngbyaceae cyanobacterium HOT.MB2.61 | reverse complement strand
GTATCGAAGGGGAGGACATCACCCAGAATGTCAAAACCATCTATTCCATTCCACTGCGGTTGAATCTGGAAAATCCCCCACCGCTGATGGAAATCCGTGGAGAAGCTTTTTTACCCCTGAGTTCGTTTCAGAAAATTAACCATGAACGAGAGCAGGCAGGCGAACCTCTGTTTGCCAATCCGCGCAATGCAGCGGCTGGAACTTTGCGCCAGCTAGACTCCCGCATTGTGGCGAAGCGCAAGCTTGATTTTTTTGCCTATACTCTCCACATTCCGGTGGCAGGGAGCCATCAGGTAGAAGCTGGCGATGGCGAAGTTCAGCTTGATCTGCTGGCGAACCAGGCAGAGATTCAATCGGAACAGATTCCTACCCCTGACACCCCATTTTCCATCCCCCACACCCAATGGGATTGCCTGGAACTCTTGAGAGCAATGGGGTTCAAGGTAAACCCGGAACGAAAGTGCTGTTCTAATTTGCAGGAAGTTCAGGAGTACTGCGATCGCTGGTTCACCGAACGCCACAATCTTTCCTACATGACCGATGGCGTTGTGGTGAAGATCAACTCCCTGGCGTTACAGGAACGGTTAGGCTTTACCCAAAAGTTTCCCCGTTGGGCGATCGCCCTCAAATACCCGGCAGAGGAAGCCCCCACCATTGTGGAACGAATCAGCGTCAATGTCGGACGGACGGGTGCCGTTACTCCTCTAGCAGAAATGCGCCCTGTCCAGTTAGCCGGGACAACAGTTTCAAGGGCAACGTTGCACAATCGCGATCGCATCTCTGAACTGGATATCCGGGTTGGCGATACAGTCATCGTCCGCAAAGCAGGCGAAATCATTCCTGAAGTGGTGCGAGTCCTGTATGAACTCCGTCCCCCCGGAACTCAACCGTTTGAAATGCCCACCCACTGTCCTGAGTGCGGTCAACCTCTGGTGAAGCCTGAAGATGAAGCCGTAACCCGTTGTATCAATGCTTCCTGTCCTGCGATTTTACGCAAAGGGCTGGAACATTGGGCCTCAAGAAATGCCCTCGATATTGCAGGATTGGGTGAGAAGTGGGTCATTCAACTTGTCGATCACGGGCTGGTACACTCCATTGCCGATCTGTACGACCTCAGCGTTGAACAATTGTTGACCCTGGAGCGCATGGGACAGAAATCCGCCCAGAATCTGGTGAAGGCGATCGAACACTCCAAATCCCAACCCTGGTCGCGTGTCCTCTACGGTCTGGGCATCCGGCACGTTGGCAGCGTCAATGCTCACACCCTGGCTGAACAATTCCCCAGTGTAGAAGCTCTGGAGCGGGCCAGTGTTGAAGCGATCGCCTCGGTCTACGGGATCGGCAACGAAATTGCCCAATCAGTTCATGAATGGTTTCAAAATCCGGCTAACCAGGAATTGATCCGCCGTCTGAGAACTGCTGGATTGCAACTAACTGGCCCATCCAAACCATCCGTTGCCCAAACCGAGCAACCGCTGGCAGGCAAAACCTTTGTTATCACAGGAACCTTACCAACCCTGAAACGGGATGAAGCAAAAGCCCTGATTCAGAAAGCAGGCGGCAAAGTCACAGATTCCGTCAGCAAAAAAACAGACTATCTGGTGGTGGGAGAAGAGGCAGGGTCCAAACTAGAGAAGGCACAGGCATTAGGAGTACCACAACTAACGGAAGCTGATTTGTTAGAACTGCTTGGGAAATTGGTGGATGGGTAGGGAGTTTTGAGTTTTGAGCTGTTGGTTTTTTCAATTTTTCTGTGGCAATCTCGGAAAGGGGGTCGAGGGAATCAGAGTTTCAAGGAGTCAGACTCTAGTCCCCAGTCTCTAATCACGACCGTCCCAAATTGCGCTTGAGCTGTTCCAATTCCTCCTCCGCCTCCCAGCGTCTGAACTGCTTTTCTAAAGCATCCACATTACTGCCCATCGCTGCTGTTTGATTCCAACCAGTGCCTGCACTTTCGGCAGATCTGGTGGTGGTGCGAGTCGCTTGGGCTTCAGAAACCTTTGCCTGAACTTCCTTGCGGCGGGCTTCAATTTTCTTCTGCAACTCCTGGGTCTGCTGAATGCGTTCCTTCAACACCTCCATCTGTCCCCATTTCTGATTGCCCTGCCGCAATAAACTGGCTTCATGGGCCTCGGCTGGTTCTGCCAGATCGAGTCGATTAGCGGCTTTTGCCTTCTCAATCCGGGCATGCCAGAGTTGAATTTCTCTCGCCAAACCTAAAATTTCATCCTGAAGTTGTTTCTCCTGACGTCTCAAGTCGGTCATCAGGTTGAGGGTTTCTTCTTCCTGTTCCCGCAACTTCTCTTCCAGAACCATCAGTTCCAGATGTGGGTTATTGCGCAAATACTCATCGAGTCGATCTTCTAGAAATCGGCTGAAATCATCGAATAGACCCATGAAGTCACTCCCAGCGGTAGTTTAAGTTGTTAGTTGTTAGTGAGAGGCAAGGTTAGTGAGAGCTAGAGGGCAGGCAAACGGATTATCGCCTCACTCCTCCCC
>JAIMBL010000037.1 GCA_023511615.1 Leptolyngbyaceae cyanobacterium HOT.MB2.61 | reverse complement strand
CCTCAAAACCCACACCTCAAAACTCATCCCCTCTCCCGCCTCTCCCCCAATCCCCCCTCCCAGAGGAACTCAAACTCGCTATTCGCCATCAACAGGCCGGGCGATTTCGTGAGGCAGAGCAGGTCTGCTATCAGATTCTTCAGCAGCAGAACCATCCAGAGGTGTGGCATCTGTTAGGGCTGATTGCCCACCGGGAGCGTCGCTACAATGAGGCGATCGCTCACTATCACCAGGTTTTAACCCTCGAACCCAATCACCAAGATGTATGCAATAACCTGGCGGTAGCATTGCATGAACAGGGAAAACTGGATGAGGCGATTGCCCAGTACCAGCAGGCACTCCGACTCAAACCTGACTATCCCGATGCCCACAACAACTATGCCAATGCTTTGCGAGCCAGAGGTCAGGTGGAGGAGGCGATTCACCACTACCGTATGGCGATTGCCTACAATCCTGGCTATGCCGACGCCTATAACAATTTAGGGCTGGCCCTTTATGCCGAGGGAGAATTTGGTCAGGCGGCGGATTGCTACCGGCAGGCGATCGCCCTCCGTCCCAACTATCCCCAGGCACACAACCACCTGGGCAATGCCTTGAAGGAACTGGGCGATTTCAAACAGGCGGTGGAGCACTATCGGCAGGCGATCGCTCTGAAGCCGGACTACGCCAAAGCCTACAACAACTGGGGCAACATCTTTCGTGATGAGGGCGACCTGACAACGGCAATTCAGTACTACGATCAGGCGATCGGGATCGAACCTGAATTTGCCGAAGCCCACTGGAACAAAGCCCTCACGCTCCTGATTGGTGGCCATCTCCAGCAGGGCTTTGCAGAATACGAATGGCGCTGGCGGGTGAAGTTGCCATCCTTCCACCCCATGCGGTCTTTTCCCGCTCCCCTCTGGGATGGCTCTCCTCTTCAGGGGAAAACCATCTTCCTGCATGCCGAGCAAGGGATGGGCGACATCATTCAATTTGTTCGTTACGCTGCCCTGGTTGCCGAACGGGGTGGAAAAATCTTGCTGGAATGCCATCCACCCCTGGTTAACCTGCTCAAGCGCATTCCTCACATTCAACAGGTCATCCCCTACGGCAGCACACCGCCACCCTTTGATGTTCACGCCCCCCTGATGAGTCTGGCCTACATCCTGGGCACTACCCTGGAAACTGTTCCCGCAATCGTTCCCTATCTAACCGCCCCCTCCGAACCTGCCCTCCCCCTACCGGAACAGGATGGCGATCGCGAAACCACCCCTCCTCCCCTCAAAGTCGGCTTCGTCTGGTCCGGCAACCCCGAAAATCCCTACAACCGATTTCGCACCATTCCCCTGACCCACCTGCTACCTCTGGCAGCAATACCCGGTGTTCATCTCTACAGCTTGCAAAAAGACCCCTCTCCCGCTGACCTGGAGTTGTTGGCTGCACACCCGGAGATCCGGGATTTACAAGGACAATTGACCGATTTTGTTTGCACGGCAGCCCTGATTAACCAACTGGATCTGGTGATTTCGGTTGATACCGCCATTACCCATCTGGCCGGCGCTCTGGGCAAACCCGTGTGGCTTCTGCTGCCCTATGCTCCCGACTGGCGCTGGCTGCTGGGGCGATCGGATAGTCCCTGGTATCCAACTTTGCGCCTGTTTCGTCAACCTTCCCAGGGAGACTGGGCCGGTGTGATGGAGCAGGTCAAGAGGGCGTTGCTAGCACAACCGGGCGTTGAAAAGCCTGACCCGATTGCTTTTTCCCAACCTCTAGAGCCTGAAACTCCCCGACCTTCACCAGAACCAGGTGGCTTTGGAAAATCCCAAAAGCAAGAAAGCAGGAGTCAGAAAAAACGGAGCAGGAAGGATGCCTCCTCGCTTGCTGCTGCCTATCCCCTGCTCGAAACTGCGTTCCAGCAATATAACGACAGTCAGCTTTCGGAGGCTGAGCAAACCTGCCGTCAAATTCTCGAACAGTATCCAGCCCAGGCTGAAGCCCTCCATCTGCTGGGCGTGATTTTGTGCCGCAATGGTCAAACAGAAGCGGCGATCGCCCACTTCCAGCAAGCATTGCAGCAACAGCCCGATTTTGCCGATGCCTGGTGCAACCTGGGCAGCGCGCTGCGAGAGCAAGGGCAAGCGGAAGAAGCGATCGCTCACTATCGCTGGGCAATTTCCCTTAACCCCAATCATGCCGATGCCCATTACAACCTGGCAATGGCCCTCCAGGAGCAGGATCAGTTAGAAGAAGCCCTCATCCACTGCCAACAGGCCGCTGCCCTGAAACCCGATTTTGTTGAGGCTCACTACAGCCTGGGGTTTGTGTTGCGCCGCCTGGGACGATTGGAGGAAGCGATCGCCAGCTACCGTCGAGCACTCCATCTGGCTCCCAACTATCCCGAAGCTCACAAGAATCTGGGCCATGCTCTGCTGCTGAAAGGCGACCTGGCAACTGGCTTTGCTGAATACGAATGGCGCTGGCAGCAAAAAAACTGGTCCCCCCGATCCTTCTCTCAGCCATTATGGGACGGTTCTTCCCTAAGCGGCAAAACCATTCTTCTGCACGCCGAACAGGGAATGGGAGACACCATTCAGTTCATTCGCTATGTCTCTTTAGTCAAGCGCTGCGGAGGTAAGGTCATCGTCGAATGCCAGCCCCTTCTCCGGCGACTGCTGGAAACCGTTTCTGACATCGACCACCTGGTTCCCCAGGGTTCTCCCCTTCCCCCCTTCGACGTCCACGCCCCCCTACTGAGCCTGCCTCACATTCTCGGCACCACACTAGACTCCATTCCTGCCAACATTCCCTATCTTTCTCCCCCCTCCCCTCTTCCTGCTTCTCTAACAACTAACAACCAACTAACAACTGACCTTCCTCCCTTCCTCCTTAAAATCGGCCTCGTCTGGGCAGGCAATCCCGCTCATAAGAACGATCGCTACCGTTCTTGCAAACTGGAGTGGTTTCAGTCCCTCTTAGACCTGCCAGGAATCTGCTTTTATAGCTTGCAGAAAGGTGATGCCGCTGCTGATTTGCAACGTTTTCAGTTCCCCATTCACGATCTCGGTGCAGAACTGGAAGATTTTGCGGATACTGCCGCTGCGATCGCCCAACTCGACTTAGTCATCAGCGTAGATACTGCCGTTGCTCACCTGGCCGGTGCTCTGGGCAAACCCGTCTGGCTGCTGCTGTCCTATGCTCCCGACTGGCGCTGGCTACTGGAGCGGCAGGATAGTCCCTGGTATCCGACCCTGCGGATCTTCCGTCAAAAGCAGCCCGGCGATTGGCAAAGTGTGTTTGAGCAACTTCAAGTGGCTCTCCGGGAGTGGAAGGAGGCAAACGCAGTCCAGAACAGGAGTGACCTGGAGTCAAACATTTCTGCCCCTGGCAAAACTCAAATTGCGCTCACCGGGCAACCCGATCTCGTCTCCAGTTCAGGCATTTATAGTCTCTATCTGGCCCTCCAGCTTCTTAAAGATTCCGCCTATGACCTGGTAATTCCTGAAGCAACGGACATTCAATCGTTCACTCCCCTTTACCGGGAACTGTTGCGTCCGGCTCTTGCCAGAAGCAAAAATTGTTCAACGAAGTGCGCCTGTGGGATGGCAATTCACTTCCTGTCGGACTCCTTTCTAAAGGCTCCTTTGCCAGAGTCAGACAGAAACCTGCACTCCGTGGGATTGTTTCTGGCAACTGACACTCATCTTACCCCCGCCGCGATCGCCCATGCCAGAACTTACACGAAACTCCTGACAGGTTCAACCTGGAGCACCGAAATTCTTCAGGAGTACGGGCTCAATCCCGTCCAAATTCCTTTGCAGGGAATGGAACCCACTCTGTTTTCTCCTGGTTCAAGAGCCAATCTGTTTGGCGATCGCTTCATCATCTTTGCGGGCGGTGAACTTTCCTACACGAAAGGAGCAGATATTGTCATTTCTGCTTTCAAAGCCTTTCATAGCCGCCATCCCGAAGCCCTCCTTGTCACGGCCTGGTATCGAGTAGAGGCGATCGCTCCAGCAGACCACCTCTTACAACTGCCAGATAGTATTCAGAATGGGGCCAGCCAGTGGCTTGCAGAGAGGGGTTTGACCTCAGATTCCTTCATCGAACTGGGAGCAGTTCCCTATCCCCAACTTGGTCAGATTTTGCGAGAAGTGGATGTTGCTCTCTTTCCCAGTCGGTGTGAAGCGGGACTGAACCCTCTGGCGATCGCCAGTTTGGCCTGTGCAGTCCCCACTCTCCTCTCTGCCAATACCGCCCATCTCGATTTAGTTCGCCACAACCTCGGCTATCCCCTCCGCGCCCAGCGATCCATCAACCTCTCCACCACTACAATCGGTACCGCAGGTTGGGGTGAATCGGACATTGAAGAGATCGTTGAAACCCTGGAATGGATTTACACCAACCGTCAGGAAGCGACCTATCGGGGCACCGCTGCCGCTGACTTTGTCCAGGCCTGGACCTGGGAAAGGCAGATTCAGGGATTGATCAAGGCGATTGCATAGTTATGGCTGTCGCCAGGTTGCTTAGGATACTGGGTTTAGGGGGTGTGGGGGTTTCACCCCCTAAACCCCCAAGATCATCTTTTTTTAATTGAATTGCACCCAGCTACTTATGTGGTTCAAGACGAATCGAATTTCAGTATGGATCTGGTAAGTTGGATTGTGCCTGTCATCTGCTGGAACTCACCTATGTTCAATGTGCGTCAATTGGCTTTGTTATGGTTGTCCCTGGTTTCTGTGCCTTCACTTAAGCGAGTCATGCAGTTAGTATTTTGTGCGATCGCAACTGCCCTGTTATTAGTGGGCACCATTGCAAAGCCTGTGCTGGCTCAGATTGAACCATCAACCAACAAGGCGGCTCCACCCCAGTCGATTCAGCCCTACCTGGATCGGGTGATGCAGCAGGTAACGGAGTTTCGGTTGAAAAATGGCATGAAGTTCATTGTGCTGGAACGGCACCAGGCTCCGGTTGTTTCCTTTCTGACCTATGCCGATGTGGGCGGGGCCGATGAACCCGATGGCAAGACGGGAGTTGCCCATTTCCTGGAACACCTGGCATTTAAGGGCACCACTCGAATCGGCACAGTGGATTATAGTGCCGAAAAGCCACTGCTCGACCGACTGGATCAACTCGCTGCAAAAATTCAAACAGCGGAGGAAAAGGGGCAAAAGGCGGAAGAGAAAAAGTTACGGGCAGAATTTGCCAAGGTAGAAGCGCAGGCAAGCCGGTTAGTAAAACAAAACGAAATGGGACGCATTGTAGAGCAGGCGGGGGGAGTTGGGCTGAACGCCAATACTTCCAGCGATGCCACCCGTTATTTTTACAGCTTCCCTTCCAACAAGCTGGAACTGTGGATGTCGCTGGAATCAGAACGCTTTTTGGAGCCGGTGTTTCGAGAGTTTTATAAGGAAAAGGATGTGATCCTGGAGGAACGTCGCCTGCGGACTGATAATTCGCCCATCGGTCAAATGGTGGAAGCCTTTTTGGATACTGCTTTCAAAGTCCATCCCTATCGCCGCCCGGTAATTGGCTACGACAAGGACATTCGCGGTCTAACCCGGCGGGATGTGGAGCAGTTTTTTGAGACCCATTACACCCCCAATAATCTGACGATCGCCATCGTTGGTGATGTCAATCCTGCTGAGGTGAAGCGGTTGGCTCAAATTTACTTTGGTCGTTACCAGGCAAAACCGGCTCCACCGGAAGTATTGGCGACTGAACCTCCCCAAACCGCCACCCGTGAAGTATCTCTGCGCCTGAAAAGCCAGCCCTGGTATCTGGAAGGATACCACCGCCCCGCCCTGAACCACCCTGACAATGCTGTTTACGAAATGATCAGTAGCATCCTCAGCGATGGCCGCACCTCCCGACTGTATAAATCGCTGGTGGAGAAACAACGACTGGCCCTCACTGCTCAGGGGGCGAATGGGTTTCCTGGCAACAAATTTCCCAACCTGATGCTGTTTTATGTCATGACAGCTCCGGGACACACTATCGATGAAGTGGAAAAGGCATTGAGGGCGGAGATCGATCGCCTCAAAACCGAACCCGTCTCCCAAAAAGAGCTGGACCGAGTGAAAACCCAGACACGGGCGGGGCTGCTGCGATCGCTCGACTCCAACTCTGGCATGGCCCAACTGCTGCTGGAATACGAAGTTAAAACCGGAGACTGGCGCAATTTATTTCAAACCATTGAGCAAATCTCAGCCGTAACCGCCGCCGATATCCAGCGTGTGGCACAGTCAACCTTCACCCCTCAAAACCGCACCATTGGTCGCCTCCTATCCCGGTGATTTCAACGGAACTGCTTTCCCACTATCGTCAGATCAGTCAGCAACTTTTCACGGTGGTTGATGTAGAGACAGTTAAACGCATCCACCATCCCTAGCCCCTAACCCCCAGCCCCTAGCCTCTCCCTCCCCCTTCTCCATGCAAGCGGTCAGAAAAATTATTCACGTTGACATGGATGCTTTCTTCGCCTCAGTAGAGCAGCGGGATGAGCCAAGCTACCGGGGCAAGCCCATTGTTGTGGGTGGTTCTCCTGAAAAACGGGGTGCGATCGCGGCAGCCAGTTACGAAGCCCGTAAATTTGGCATTCATTCTGCCATGCCTTCCCGAATCGCCCTGCAAAAGTGTCCGGAGGTAATTTTTGTCAAACCCCGGTTCGAAGTTTACCGGGCAGTGTCCGAGCAAATTCGGGAAATCTTTTACCGCTATACCGATTTAGTTGAACCCTTATCGCTGGATGAAGCCTATCTGGATGTCACCGTCAACCACCAGAAGATAACCTCAGCAACGGTCATTGCTCAAGAAATCAAAAACTGCATCTATAAAGAAACTGGACTCACCGCTTCAGCCGGGGTTTCGATTAACAAATTCTTGGCAAAAATGGCCTCTGGAATGAACAAACCCGACGGTCTTTTTCTGATTCCTCCCGAAGAAGCCGTGGCCTTTGTCGAAAAACTGCCGATTGAAAAGTTTCATGGAATTGGTCGAGTCACGGCCAGCAAAATGCACAGGCTGGGAATTTTAGTCGGTGCTGACCTGAAGCAATGGAGAGAAGAAGCGCTTGTGCAGAGATTTGGCAGGGTTGGACAGTTCTATTACAGAATTGCCAGAGCCCAGGACGATCGCCCCGTTAACCCCAACCGGATTCGCAAATCTATTGGCACCGAGAAGACCTTTGACAAGGACCTGGACGATTTTCCAACCCTGTGTACAGAGTTAGAGAAAATAGCCCGCAAGCTGAAAGAACGCCTGGATGGGAAAAACACCCGTGGACGAACAATTACGCTCAAAATTCGATACGCCGACTATCATCTAATCACCCGCCGCCGGACGCTAGCCTTTCCAACCAGCGACGAAATGTTGATTTTCAGTCAAGCTCAAGAATTGCTACTGTCCACCGTTAACCTGAGTGGTAAAAAAGTCCGGCTTTTAGGAATCTCTATTTCAACTCTGGGAGATGAAGATGAGAATACCCAGCCCTATCAACAACTTGCACTGGATTTGGAGATTTAAGTATTCCCCGCTGCTGCTGGGCGTGCTCCTATCAACGGGGAGTGCCCTCGCAGTTGATTTGCAGAATGATGACAACAAAAACTATGAAGTCAAAATCATCGAAGGTAACAGCGTCATTCAGTTGTCAATCAAACCCAACTCAACGGAGAAGTCAGTTTGCCAATCCATCTGCTCCATTGAGCTACAGGGTGAAATAGTTGGAGCCGTCGGCGACACAACAGTAACCATCAAGCAAGGTAAACTCCACGGTCAGTCCCAGATGTGCCCCAAACAGGTCTGTACAGCCCAGGGTTGCCAGACGGAATACTACACCGCCTCCAGTTGCCCCTTACAACCGAAAGTAGAATCTCCCCGGCAACGCAGAAGAAAATCGGCTCCAGAAACTTCCCAACCTCCGACTCCCAGCCCCCTGACTCCCAATCCTCTGACTCCTAATCCCCTGACTCCTAATCCCCTGACTCCCCGCCCCTGGCCCTATACCCCACTTCCTGTTCCCCCCGATACTGCACCCGATAAATCCGTCCGTTAGCTTCTTCAGTCAGCAGCAAGCTGCCATCGGGCAACACCAGCAGTCCGACTGGTCTGCCCCAGGTATCGGGACCGGCTGGATTGGTTAAAAATCCGGTCAGAAAATCTTCGTAATAGCCCTGGGGACGCCCATTCTCCCCAAACGGAACAAACACAATTTTGTAACCCGTTCCCTGATCGCGATTCCATGAGCCTCGAAAGGCGACGAATGCGCCATTGTGGTACTTCGCTGGAAAGGTTTTGCTGTCATAAAACTGAAGCCCTAAAGCTGCAGAGTGTGCCTGAAACAGAACATCAGGAGTACGTGTGCGGGCCACCAGATCAGGACGCGGGCTCTGCCCATTCTGGAGATGGTTTGGGTCAGGATGGTTTGGACTCAGGTAAGCATAGGGCCAGCCGTAAAACTCTCCTTGCTGGATGCGGGTCAGATAGTCAGGTACCAGGTCGTCCCCTAATCCATCCCGTTCGTTCACAGTGGTGTATAGCTCGCCTGTAGTGGGATGAAAGGCCAATCCAACCGGATTTCGCAAACCAGAAGCGAAGGTTTGTCGGTCTGAACCATCCAGGTTCATCACCTGCACCGACGCACGGGGTAACTCTTCCACATCCACATTCGAGCGCGACCCAATGGAAACAAACAACTTCTTCTGATTAGGAGAAACAATGACATTACGAGTCCAGTGTTGCCGATAACCACCACCGGGTAGGTCCGTTATCTTCTGTCCTCTTCCGCTTAATTGCTCCTGCCCGCGGGTGTAGGCAAACCGCCGCACCTCTGTCGTATTCCCCAGGAAAAAGGCACCCTCAGCAAACGCCATCCCAAAGGGAATCTCTAAACCATTCTCCGGCCCCGCAAAGGTTTTGCGGACTTCTGCCACTCCATCCCCATTCCCATCCCGTAGCAGGCGAATCCGGTTCTGGGGCGTTTCCGTCACGAGGACATCGCCTGTTGGAGTAAGGGCCAACCAGCGGGGGCGATCGAGCCCTTCAGCAAAAACATTAACCACAAAACCTGGAGGCACCTTCAGTACAGGATTTTGAGGAATCGGCACCACATTGGGTGGTTTGGAAACGCTATCGCTGGCAAATGGTTGAGGCAGGCTCGCCAGTGTGATTCGGATCGGTTGGGGCGACAGCGGTTCCGTTCGAATCTCCTTAGCCACGATGGAAGTCACTGGCTGAGAGGGCTTAGCTGAGCCTGCCGAACCTGCCGTTGAACTGACCGCAGAAGACTGCCTGGCAGGAGAATGATCAGCTACGTTACACGCCACCAGACTGACTCCAACCAGCCCTGCAATCCCGAAATAGCGCAATTGAGAGCCAGTGACAGATGGCCAATAACTGGTTTTAGGAGTAGGGCAGCCTGTATGCCCGAGTCTACTTCTGCCAGTAGTTTTGAGTATTCGGTCCACCATACTCACTCTCTTTCCCTATCCCCTATACCCTATCCCATTCGACTCAAAGATCCCCGACTTCTCCAGGAAATCGGGGATCTGGTCAGGGAAAGAAACGAACAACCAACAACGAACAACTCCCTTATGGAGCTGGAGGAACTGGCACTGAACGAACTGGTACTGGCTGCGCTTCCAGAACCTGACGCACGCCAGGACCCGGAGTGTAACTGTAGCCAAAGGTTGAGCGATCGCTATCATCCAGAATGCGTGGAGTCAAAACCACCACCACCTCACGCCGCTCATTCACCCGCTCAGTGCGCCTGAAGAAGGCACCCAGAATCGGAATATCTCCCAAAATGGGAATCTTCCTGACGGTAGCGCGATCGGAATCTTGAATAATTCCAGATGCCACCAGGGTTTGACCGTCACGTAAACGAATACGGCCCGACTGGAGCGATCGGGACTGCAACAGGGTGATCTGCTGAGAAGACGCCGGACTACCACCAAAACCAGGGATAGTAATGTTAAAAAGTGATGCTGGCACAGACACCACGGGGTTAACCGCCAATTGGATAAAGCCATTGTCATCGATCCGATCAACGACAATTTCTAACGTTACACCGGCATTCCCTTTTTCCGTGGTCACGGTCACAGTCGCAGAGTCCCCAGAACCGGTTGTTTCTACCTCAATGTTGGTCACCACTTCCTGTGTCAGGTCAACTCTCGCCGTCTGCCCCTCCTGCACAACCAGCGTTGGATCGGTCAGGATCTTGGCATTGCCCGTATCAACCGCAAGCTGCAATTGAGCAAAGAAATTGCTGGCAAAGTTAAATTCACGCGACGGGATGTTTGCAGGATTCGTAAAGGGAGTAGTTCCAATTTGGGTGGGATCCGGTGCCGCAACCGTTGCTGGAGAAGAGGTCCCAAAGTTAAAGATACCCAACCCTCCCTGGTTGATAAAACGGTTTTGACCTACACCAAAGGAGAAGCTGAATCCTACTCGCTCAGCATTCGATAAATTGATGTCGATCACTTTCACATTTACCGCTACCTGACGACGACGAGCATCTAGCTGAGCTAACAGGGCAGAGGCAACTTCGACTTTACGGGGAATCCCACTCACCACTACCGAATTTAATCGAGCATCCACACTCACGGCTAAACCCGATAGGGGGAGAGGAGCATCCCCTCTCTGGGCACGGATGAGCTTGATGTCAGGTTCCTCAATCCGGGTCAAAATCTGGTTGGGACCTGGAGTGCCAATCGGAACAATCGTCACGCGCGTGATGGGCAACTGAAACTCTGCCCCCTGGGAAACGAGATAGTTAGCCGCTTCCGTTGCACTGGCCTGGTTTAACCTCAAGGTGCGCGTTGCCACGTTACGGGCATCATCGGGCAAGCGCGGACCAACAATCACCGTCCGCCCAACCCGGTTGGCTTCCAGCCCTGTGATCTGCAAGATGTTGTTAAAAACATCCTGGACGGATTCATTTTCAACATCCAGGGTTACTCTGGGGCCTTCATCCGCAGGCGCACCGGGCTGTTGTTGCTGCTGTTGCTGTCCCGGACCCGTTACCTTGGGAGGGGCGTAGGCCAGGTTCAGTCCGGCAGCCCGCGCCAGCAGCGCGAGGACTTCTCGCGCGGGTGCATCTCGCAAAACCAGGCGAGGAACTCGCTCGGCAGTACCCAGGTCAATGGTACTGGTGGCCGGATTAAATTGAGAAATCGCAATATCACCCGTTGGCGGGGGCAGTGCCCGTGGTAGAGCCGGAAGGGCCACAGGGTTGGTGGCACTGGGGGAACCTCCCTGAATTGTGATATTTGGGTTGGGAACCAGGGGAGGGGTTGGGCTTCTAAGAGTGGGGCCGGGCGGGGGTGGGGTAGTAGCGGGTGGCGGAGTGGCAGGTCTTGGGGGGGGCGGAGCGGCCTGTGCCAGGGGAGGCAGCGATCGCGCAGGCGTTGTTGCCCTTTGCAGATTAGAAGGCACGGATGGTAATGTTGCAGGAACGGCACTGGCTGTCCGCTGGCCTTTCGAAGGACTCAAACTGAGTAGCACACCGCCCGCATTGGGCCGCAGCACATCCCCCATCAGGCCACCATTTTGGCCAATGGCCGTGACCCGCACACTATCCTTATCCAGTTGTGCAACCGTAATGCGGGAGATTCCGGGTGCTGGGTTTTCCTTTGTAAAACTTTTGCCATTGGGCAAACGGAGCTGGGTGCCTGTAATGTCTGCTGTCCAGCTATCACTGCGGTTGACCGCAAACACATGGGGACGCTCACCCGGCTTAGTTTGCAGCAGAACATTTACTCCACCTTTTGTAGGATTGAGTTGAACAGCTGTTATTTCCGCCGATGGCGCAGCAAACGCAGGTTGGATCGCCACCAACACGGCTGCTCCACCCAGCATAATTTCCTTCAATCCCTGAGACTGTTTCACGGTTCCTTCCTCACTCGAAAAATGATGATTTTGAATAGGGCGCGCATGATGTAGGTTTTACGGGCGATCTCCTGCGGAGGCACTGCACGAACGAACAGACGACAGTTGTTTTCACCCCTTACTTCGGTGGTTGGGCTGGAGGTGGATTCACCTTTGCCGCTTCCTCTGGCGTTAATGGCATTAGAGTTTCTAATTGGAAGGTGGAGGTAATCTTGGGTTCCGGTTGGCAATTGGTCAGGAAGCGAAGGTTGTTCCCCTGAACTTCATACAGACGAGATGACGCCACCTTACCAGGGGTGCCATCTCCAACGACAAATTCCACATTCCGCAATACCAGTAAGGGTTGCAGCCGCTCAATACTGCGCAAAATTGACTGCGTCTGATTGAAATTTCCTTCAAACACTACGTTGACCACTTCTCGCCTGAGCTTGTTATTCACCAGTGACCCATAGGAACCATCGGTAATCACTCCCGACAGTTTGGGATCGGGAGTAAACTTCTTCAGTTGCGATCTAACCACCATGTCACCCACCTGCTCTTCAACTTCTCGGATGTTGGCTCTAACCCAGGCTGGACAGGCAGCCAATTTTTCCTGCCGCGCCCTTTCTAAGCCAGCATTACGAGCATCGATCTGGCGGTTGATATCCAGCAACAGCGTATTTAATACGGATTCATCCGCAAACATTGTCAATACATCCTGTCGTTGCCTTTTAGCCGTTTCTAGCTCTTTTTTGGCATCTTCGATTTGCTTATTAATCGTCTGGGATTGCTGAACCTGAGCTTCCTTATCCCGTACCCTGGCTTCCAGATCCTGGTACTTTTGCCATTCTGGTTGCACCAGGTTGAGTAGGAGATAGGCCGCTCCGCCCAACCCCAGTAATCCCAGTAGAATTCCACTGACCGTGGGCGTCAGGGCAATACCAAAAACAACCGGATAATTAGGTCCAGTGTCAAGGTTGGAACCAGGAGCAAAATCATCACTGACGGTCATTTTTGAATCACCCCCTTACGCTGTAGTTCTTCAATTCGCGTTACCAGGCCAACGGCAGTTTTCCTTTCTAACTCTTGCAACAAATTGGATGCAGGTATGTCGTTAAAGGCAGTTTGAATCGTAAACTCGATCTGCCTGGGCAGCTTGGGGATGTTATTGATATCAATGGCTAATGCTGGAGTATTCTTCAACTGCAAAGTGCTCAGTGTGGGAGCCGTTTGCTGAAGCTCAGAGGCTACCAGTTGGGTTTCTTTTGGATCCAGGAAGGCTGATTTTTGCAGCACCAACATAAAGTCGTTGACATCATTAAACGAATTGGCAATCCCCGATATTTCAACCTTGCCAACCAGAGGTGGTGTTGGTGTACCAGGGGCGGCACCGGGACTGGGGCTGGGCTGGGGCTGATTTTGGGGAAGCGGGAGTTGTTTTACCCGCAAAATTTGAACTCCGGGTGGGATGCGATCGCGAAAGTCCTGCATCACCGCCGACCAGGGCTTCAAAGTGGTAAACACACTGGCCAGTGCAACCGTCTCATCTTTGACCTGCTTCGTCTCCGTTCGCAAGCTCTCAATTTGCTTTTGCTTTGCCTGGATGTCCCCTAACTGACTATCCAGAGCTGCCTGACGCTGCTCCAGATCAGCATTTCTCAATTGCAAAAAGAGCAGCAGCCCACCGGCAAGAGCAGGCAACAGAATCGCTGCCAGCAACCCCAGAATCAGCGGCTGCCGACTATCGGTTGGAACCGCCCTGGCTCCTCTCGCTCGGGCTCCCCCATCCGGTTTATACTCCGGACGGTCATTTAGAAAGTTAATATCCAGACTGTACATATCACATCGCCTCCCGCAAACCTAGACCCAGTACCACCCCCAACCCCGGCCGCTGAGTTTGAGGAATGTCCTGGTTAACCTCCAAACCCAGAGCCGTAATTGGATCAATCTGGCTGCTTGGCAAACTCAGACGTTGAGTAAAGAACTCGTCTAACTGTCCAATTGCTCCACCCGGACCTGCCAGCAGCAATTGCGCTACCTCCAGGTTGTCTCCCTGGTTCAGGTAAAAATCAATTGATCGCCGCAACTCATCGGCCAACTCTCCAATGATTCGCAACATCGCAGCGGCCCCTGGATTGGTGCCACCCATTTTGCCTGGCCCGCCAATTGTAGTATCCGCAGGGCTAACCGGAATGGTCATACTCTGAAGCAACTCAGTACTACGCGATGGGGGTAGATTCATAGCCCGTGAGAGTGCACTCTGAATCTGGTAAGTCCCGATCGGAACCGTCCGCGAAAACTGGGGCACCCCATCCACAGCAATAGATATTTCTGTGCTTTCAAATTCAATATCGACGATGGCTACCGCTTCCTGAGGCGAAAACTGGCGCAATTGATCTCGAATAGTGCGAATTAGCGCGAAACTACTGATTTCTAAAACATCAATTTGTAAGCCCGCTTGTTGAAATGTCTGAAGGTAGGAATCGGTAATTTCTTTGCGCGTTGCTACCAGTAAAACCTGAAACTTCTCAATTCCATCCTCATCAACAAACAGGCCCAGTTTTTGATAGTCAACATCGGCCTCTTCCCGTGGAAATGGCAGGTAAAGCCCCGCTTCCTGATTTAGCACCATTTCCCGCAACTCCTGGTCATTTAGCTCTGCCGGAATTGGAATGATCCGGGTTACCGTATCGCGCCCACCCGCTACAGCCGTTGCCACCCGCTTTGCCTTAACTTTGTTCTCTGCCAGCACGGACTGGATCAATTCAGCCATTCCAGCCGAGTCGGTTATCTGTCCCTCATGAAACAAACCCTCCGGCACGGGAACAGAACCCACCGTGACCAGCTTGAATCCCTGCCCTTGTTTCCTTAGTTGGGAGATATTGATCCGGTCAGCAGCCAGTTCAACACCGATGCCTTTGGATTTTCCAGAAAACAAGCCTTTCAGAGAGTTAACCACAATGCTGCCTGCTCACTACTTACTTAAATGTTCAGAAGAAGATTTTCGAAAATAGCTCAGAAATATTGCTAATATACGCTACTCAATCTAAGTTGAATCGATAACCTTTAAGAGAAAGATACAAACCTTAAACCGCTACGACATTCTACAAAGGTTGCCGCAAAGGAGAATAATAAAAGTTCTGTGCCAACTTAGATCGCTCTTGAAAATAGAATAATGACCGAACTGCACCCTAATCTTTGATGAATTGCTGACCCCAATGAGCGACCAGGAGATAGTTTTCAAACAGCTTTAACTCGGTCCCAATCGCTCCTTCAAAAGAAACTACTCCTCATGTATCGAATATGCTTACTCATCAGCGATGTTACACACAATTTTGAGAGTTGAGCAAAAAATTTCAGAAAAAGCGGGAAAGTTCAGGGACTAATGGGGTAAGAAGTGAGAAGGTGAAGAGTGAAACGTTATAAAGTAAGCGGGGTTGGTCAAGTTTTTGTGATTATTCTGAACAACCAACCACTCACCACTAATAACTTCCTGTCTCCTCCTATGCTTGATCTCACAAAACTGGCTCAACAAATGCAGGGTATCAGCCAGCAGTTGACACAGGAAGCAACGGCAACTCGTCAGCGGCTTGAATTGGCTCAGGCATTGCTGGTTCAGGCGTATCAGGAGCAGGCGGCGTTGGTGGAGCGGCAGCAAATTTGGCGCGATCGCCTGGGGTTCACCGCCGCAGAACCCGTCGAGCCCCTGAACCTTCGCCCCAGCCTTCCTGTCGCTCCTGCCACCCACACAGTCCTTGCCACCGATGGCTCCCAAATTGCCCCCAGCCATCACGAAATCGCCTACTGTTACTTGATTAATGTTGGGCGTATTGTTCTCTATTACGGGCAGAACCGATTGCCGCTGCTAGACAGCCAGCCCGAAATTTTCTATCGTCCTGAAGACCTCTATATCTCCCGCCAGTGGGGCATTCGCACCGAAGAATGGATGGGTTATCGACGGACAGTGTCAGAGGCTGTGGTGCTGGCGGAGTTGGGGGAAGAAATGGCAGGAGCCGGGATCCAGGAGCCAGGAGAAACACCTATCGCCTGTCGCCCGTCGCCCGTTGCCTGCATCAGAACTCAAAATTCAGAATTCAAACCTCAAACCCCATCCCCCACCCTCGCCATGGTGGACGGTTCCCTGATTCACTGGTTCCTGGAACCCTTGCCAGGGGAGGCGCGCGATCGCATCCTGCCCCCTATTCTTGAGTCCTGGGAGCGGTTACGAACCAACCGAATTCCCCTGGTGGGCTATCTAAGTGCCTCCCGGAGGGGGGAATCGATTAACTTTCTGCGATTGCAGACCTGTCCCTACCAGGAACCGGACTGTGTGACCCACTGCCCCGGACAGAGCGATCGGGCCCCCTGTCAGGTACTGGAACCGCTAAAAGATGCCGCTCTCTGGGGAATGCACCTAGAGCCGGGACAGCGCAGTCCCCTCTGGCGCAGTTCCGCTCGCATCTTAGACGCCTATGGCGATCACCGCATTTATTTCTGCTATGTCCATGTGGGAACGGAGATCGCCCGCATTGAGTTTCCTGAATGGGTGGCAGATGATTGCCATCTGCTGGATACGGCGCTCAGTCTGACGCTGGCTCAGGTGCAGAAAGGATACGGCTATCCGGTAGCCCTGGCAGAAGCCCACAACCAGGCGGTCGTGCGAGGGAGCGATCGGGCACGCTTCTTTGCCCTCTTAGAACAACAGATGATCCGCGCCGGACTTCGTAACGTCGGTATTTCCTACAAAGAGGCCCGCAAACGAGGCAGTATCGCTTAACTGCCAGGTAGCCAACCAGTCCAAAATAATCCTGTTCACCCTCTCCGGGCACTCATCATGGGGACAGTGACCCGCATTCTCAATGGCAACCAGGGTTAGCCTGGGGTTGTACTTGATAAACAGCGGCCCCAATTTGGGCGGCACCATCCTATCTTTTTCGCCCCACAGCAACAGTATCGGTATATCGAGTTTAGGTAAAACATTGCGGGCAGTATAATCCATTTCTGCTTTGGTTTTGGGATGGATCATCGCCCGAAGCGCCCGTACCGCTCCCCGGTCATAGGCTGGACTGGAAAAGATTTCCAACACTTCATCGGTAATGGCGGTTGGGGTTGCATAGGCCTGTTTTGCCCACAGCTTAATTACCGAAGCACTGCGAATTAAGCGAAATAGTGGGTAGAAAACGAGGGGGGAAGTAAGAACACCTTTCGCAATTCCCAGCAGGGGTTGAGTAACTACCCCCAAGGCAGACAGGCTCCAGCGAAAGGGTCTGGTGATGGATTTCTGTAACCACTCAGGAGCTTCCAGCACGGAAGAATCAGGCAGGTTAATCATGATCAGCCCTTTCACCATCTCTGGGTATTTGGCAGCCACTGCCAGACATACCATCGACCCTACCGAATGCCCTACCAGCACCACCGGCTGACCGACAAAGGTTTTCCAGAAGTCATAAACCTGTTCTGCCCAAAACACAGCGCTATAGGGAGCAGAGGTCTTCTCAGAAGCCCCAAATCCCAGCAAATCCAGAGCATAAACTGTATGATGCTGAGCCAGCGCTGCCAGGTTTTGTCGCCAGTGCCCGATGGATGCGCCAAATCCGTGTAACAGAATCAACGGGGTAGAACTCTCCCCTGTCGCTGCCCGCAGGTAGGTATAGCGAGTCTGCCATCCCCGCCAAACCCAGTCCCGTTGATTGCCGACCCGATACCGCCAGTGCAGAGAAGTTGCCAATAGTACCTCTGGGGAAAGAATGACATCTGATTCGGTGGTGTTCGAGAAACGTTGCCCTCTCCAGGGGAACCTTCCTGCAGACGGTCAATCACCGATTTATACACTACCCCTAAATTCTAAAACACCCCTTGCTTCCCCTGTCACGGTTGCTTATTTGCCTACTTCCCCATTCATCGCCACCAGCAAATCCGCCGGATCGGCAACCAGCGGATTGTACAGCACCATCGTTGTGCTGCTATTCGGCTCAAACCCGATCCGTTCGTAAAACGACTGCTGGTGAGTCGTCATCAGGTAAGTCCGCTCGACCCGGTTCATGCGAGGATGTCCCAGCACTGTTTCTACCAGTCTGCGTCCCAAACCAGCGCCCTGGTAATCGGGGTGAATTACCACATCCCAGATCGTAGCCCGGTAGATGCCATCGGAGGTTGCCCTGGCAAAGCCGATGAGCCGATCTCCATCCCGGGCGGTGATAACAGGCTCACTGTTGGCGATCGCTACTGCCAGGTCCTCTACTCGCCGATTTCTGGCCCAGAAGGCTGCCACCTGAAGCAACCTTTGCAATTGTTCGAGATCAATCCGCTCCTTTTGATCACAAAACTGGATATGACTGCAATCCATCCCAATAGCTACCAGTGAAGGTGTGCATTCCCAAAATAATTCAATTTGCAAAAAGACTCGGTCATACGATAGGTGGAATTTTACCTCCCACCTCTGACGGGAGAATGGCTCGAAGTCCGAATATTTCACTGTTAGAACCTTCCTCCCTGGACAGCCACTGTCAGAAAATCATGAAATTCTCACTCGACGCTCGCTAAAATACATACAGTCAGTTGTCGAAATTACTTTAAACTTACAACTTTCAACTACATAAACCAGACTTTAGCCCCTGGCCCCATACCCCTTCTCCCTTTCGCCGCAAAACGTGCCTTACCCAGTTCGTCCATACTTTAGAAGTATTCGGCGTCGTCCCTCCAAACGAGGGCGTTCAATTGGCGTTTTACTACTGCTGCTCCTCCTCTGGAGCATTTGTCTGGGATGGGGGCTTTCCCTGGCCACGGAGCCGCGCGGGAGCAATCTCGTTGCCCAGGAAACAACTTCTTCCAACTCTGCTGAAGCTGCTGCGATCGGTACCGTGGATGCCGTTCCTGAACGGCTCAAGTTGGGGCAATCCATTTATCTAGAGAACTGCGCAACCTGCCATGTGGGACTCCCCCCCGCTGTCATGCCCACGGAAACCTGGCGGCAACTTCTGCAAGACTCGGAACATTATGGAGTCAACCTGAAACCCCTCAGCGGTCCCTTTTTGCGGGTGGCATGGGAATATATCCGCTACTTCTCCCGTCCCCAGTCTGCTGAGGAAGAAGTCCCCTATCGCATTTATCAATCCAAATACTTCAAAATTCTCCATCCCAGGGTCAAGCTCCCGTCAAAACCAGGGCTTTCAACCTGTATCTCCTGTCATCCCGGTGCAGACAAATATGACTTTCGCGCTCTCACCAGTGAGTGGCAGAACGCACCGTAATTCGTCATTAAGTAGCAGCATCCTACATTCTTCGTCCTCTCTCCTTCTCCGGTCGCTTTAAGCCAGAGTGATAGGATTAAGAGTATGAGCTGCTCCTGCTTCGGGTTTGCTAGAGGCATCCCAAAGGTGCCAAAACCTCATTCAAGCTTCTTGGAATTTACAATCTCCTGCTATGTTAAAGACTTTGCTGGGCGACCCCAATGCACGAAAACTGAAGCGCTATCAGCCAATTGTGACTGAAGTTGCTCTACTTGAAGACGAAATCAAAGCGCTGCCCGATCAGGAGCTACAAGGCAAAACTGCCGAATTTAAGCAGCGTCTTGAAAAGGGAGAATCCCTGGATGACCTTCTACCAGAAGCCTTTGCGGTTGTGAGAGAGGCCGCTCGTCGCGTTCTGAACATGCGCCACTTTGATGTGCAAATTCTGGGCGGTATGATTCTGCACGACAACGAAGGTGGGCGGATCAAAGGACATATTGCTGAAATGAAGACTGGCGAAGGAAAGACTCTGGTTTCCACCCTGCCTGCCTACTTAAATGCGCTTACCGGAAAAGGGGTGCATATCGTCACCGTTAACGATTACCTGGCTCGCCGGGATGCAGAGTGGATGGGACAGGTTCACCGTTTCCTGGGGTTGAGCGTGGGTCTGATTCAGCAGAGCATGAGTCAGACTGAACGGCAGCGTAATTATGGCTGCGACATTACCTATGCCACTAACAGCGAACTCGGTTTTGACTACCTGCGCGATAACATGGCAACCTCGATGGCGGATGTGGTGCAGCGCCCCTTCCACTACTGCATTATTGACGAGGTAGACTCGGTTCTGATCGACGAAGCCCGCACCCCGTTGATTATTTCTGGACAGGTTGAGCGTCCCAGTGAAAAGTATATCCGGGCAGCAGAAGTGGCGGCTCGTCTGGTACGGAAGGCGAATGAAGAAGACCCCAATGGTCACTATGAAGTGGATGAAAAGCAGCGCAATATCATTCTGAGTGATGAGGGTTTTATCGAAGCCGAAAAAATGTTAGGGGTAACTGACCTATTTGATCCCCAAGATCCCTGGGCGCATTACATTTTTAACGCTATTAAGGCAAAAGAACTGTTTATTAACAACGTTAACTACATCGTCCGCAATGGTGAAATCGTGATTGTGGATGAATTCACCGGGCGGGTGATGCCAGGACGGCGCTGGAGTGATGGGTTGCACCAGGCGATCGAGGCGAAAGAGGGAGTTGAAATTCAACCCGAAACCCAAACGCTGGCAACCATTACCTATCAGAATTTCTTCCTGCTGTATCCAAAGCTGGCGGGAATGACAGGTACGGCAAAAACTGAGGAAGCTGAGTTTGGCAAGATTTATAACCTCGAAGTGACCACCATTCCCACCAACCGACCGAATATCCGGAAGGACCTGTCAGATGTGGTTTATAAAACCGAGGAAGCCAAGTGGAAGGCGGTTGCTAATGAGTGTGCCGAAATGCATGAGCTGGGTCGTCCAGTGCTGGTGGGTACAACCAGTGTGGAAAAGTCAGAGTTGCTGTCGCGGTTACTGTATGAGCGGGGAGTGCCCCACAACTTGCTGAACGCCAAACCCGAAAACGTGGAGCGGGAATCTGAGATCATTGCTCAGGCAGGACGGAAAGGAGCGGTGACGATCGCCACCAACATGGCTGGTCGTGGAACCGACATTATTCTGGGTGGTAACGCCGACTATATGGCCCGGTTAAAGGTGCGGGAATACTTCATGCCCCGCATTGTGCAACCGGAAGATGAAGATAGCTTTGGCATTAGTGGTGTGCCTGGTGCAGAACACAAACGCGGGGGAGGACAGGGGTTTGTTCCTGGCAAGAAGGTAAAAACCTGGAAGGCATCGCCTCAAATCTATCCAACTGAACTGACGAAAGAAACGGAAAAACTGCTCAAAGCTGCGGTGGATTTTGCCGTTCAAACCTATGGCGAACGTTCCCTGTCGGAACTGGAGGCGGAAGACAAGGTTGCGATCGCCTCCGAAAAAGCCCCTACGGATGATCCCGTCATTCAAAAATTGCGGGAAGTCTACAATCGCGTTCGACAAGAATACGAAATCTACACCCAGCGGGAACATGAGGAGGTCGTGCGTTTAGGCGGTCTCCACGTGATTGGTACAGAACGGCACGAATCCCGCCGGATTGATAACCAGTTGCGAGGCCGCTCTGCCCGCCAGGGAGACCCCGGTACGACTAAATTTTTCCTCAGTCTGCAAGATAACCTGCTGCGGATTTTCGGGGGCGATCGCGTTGCTGGCCTGATGAATGCCTTTCGCGTTGAGGAAGACATGCCCATTGAGTCTGGGATGCTGACCCGCTCCCTGGAAGGTGCTCAGAAGAAGGTCGAAACCTACTACTACGACATCCGGAAACAGGTGTTTGAGTATGACGAAGTAATGAACAACCAGCGGCGTGCTATCTATGCTGAACGTCGCCGGGTCCTGGAAGGACAGGATTTGAAGGAGCAGGTCATCAGGTATGCTGAGCAAACGATGGATGACATCGTAGACGCTAAAATCAACGCCGACCTGCCCCCTGAGGAATGGGATCTGCAAGGCCTCGTCAGTAAGGTGCAGGAGTTTGTCTATCTCCTGTCTGATCTGGAACCCCAGCACCTGGAAGATATGAGCATCACCGAGATCAAAACCTTTCTGCATGAGCAGGTACGGATTGCCTATGACCTCAAAGAAGCTCAAATTGACCAGATTCAACCCGGTTTAATGCGACAGGCAGAACGCTTCTTCATCCTCCAACGCATCGACACCCTCTGGCGCGAACACCTGCAACAGATGGATGCTCTGCGGGAGTCAGTTGGCTTACGAGGCTATGGACAGAAAGACCCCCTCATTGAATACAAGAGCGAAGGTTATGAACTGTTCCTGGAAATGATGACCGAGATTCGCCGTGATGTTGTGTACTCTCTGTTCCAGTTTCAGCCTCAAGTTCAGCCCTCTGCAGCAGCAACCTCTGAAGTTTAGCGGTCTGTCAAACTAAATTTGACAGGTGGTTAAAGCTTAATGGTTTGATTTGAGTTAAATTTTGAGGGGTTTTACCCAACAAAACTTTCCTGACGGAACACTAGTCCAGCAAAACGAAAGTTTTGTTGGGGGTGCAGGGGGGACCTCCTGCACTCCCATGTGTCACCTTTGCTCTTTAAGTTGGTATTACCTTCTCCATATATCACCGCGCCATCAAACTCTCTTGCAAGCAGTGGTATTCCGGCTCTTCTGAGAGTTTGGTAATAAGCGTCGCTTATTACCAAACCAAAATCAATATTCCAGGGATTTTGTTTGAGATGAAAAAGTATCGTAAGCTACTCTTTCACCAGCAGGCCAGGAGAACCGGTATTTCTGCAGGAGAGCATGATGAAGATATTTTCAAAATCTGAAGAATGCACTGAGCTAATTCCCATTCCCCGCTATCGCCTTTGCTAGGCTATAGATGCTTTTCTTGATCCAGTGCATGCACCGATTACTGACAGGTCCGCTAACCATAGAGCGCATCCAGGTTCCGATCGCCGACCTGCCAATTGCCCTCAAGGGAACCCGATTAACCCAGCTTTCAGACTTTCATTTTGATGGATTACATCTTTCCGAAAAGCTTCTGGCGCAGGCGATTGCCGCCAGTAACGCGGCCCAACCAGACCTGGTCACTCTGACGGGTGATTTTGTCACCGATGAGCCAGATGCCATTTACAACCTGGTGCCCTGGCTGCAAAAGCTGGAAAGTCGCTATGGAACTTATGCCGTTCTGGGCAACCATGACAACCGTTACCGGCGATCGCGTTCAATCGTCACTCGTGCCCTCAATGACAATGGGATTCAAGTTCTCTGGAACCAGATTGCCTATCCTCTGGGGCCAAACTTTGCCCTGGTAGGGTTAGCAGATTTCTGGTCTTCCGAGTTTGATCCAGCTCCTGTGATGACCCAGTTGGAACACACAATTCCTCGCATTGTTCTGTCCCACAACCCCGATAGCGCTGCCTCCCTTCAACGGTGGCGTATCGATCTCCAGCTCTCAGGACACACCCACGGCGGGCAGATCGCTCTGCCGGGCATCGGTCCGCTGTCTCTACCGCTCGCCAGGATTTACAAAAGAATGCCGAAGTCAATCAAGCGGGTCATGCCAGTCATGCGTTCCTACTTTGGAACCGTCAGGCATTGGGAATGGGTGCAGGGGCTATACTCCACTGCCAACCATCCGCTTTACGTCAATCGAGGGCTGGGAACTTACCCACCCGGTCGCCTATTCTGCCCCCCGGAAGTCACTGTGATTACATTACTCTAAGCTGCCTTACACCATCCGAGATTTCTCGGCTGCCCAGTTGGAAACAGGTGGGGTCAGACGCGTCGGTGGAGGAACGGGAACCTGCCCAGAATTGGCTCCGGCGGTAGCAGAGGGATAACTGCTGATATGCACAAAACTGGGAGTAAATAGAAAAATGTGCTCTCCCAACCGCTCCTGATGTCCATCAATGGCAAAGGCAGCCCCTGCAACAAAGTCTACACAACGCTGGGCTGTGTCAGGGTCCATCAGGCTCAAGTTGAGAATAATGGATTTCCGCTCCCGTAGTGCCATCACCGCCTGCGGCATGTCTTCAAAAGTCCGGGGCTCCATCAAACACATTTCGGTGTGAGCCAGATTGCGATTTGGCATACCCACAACATTATTAGCAGGTGCATTCACTGGAGCTGGACGTGGATCGCCAGGATAAGCCCCATTCGATGAGTAGAACTCTGGAGGCATATCCTCTTCGTATTCATACTCATACTCGTCGTCATACCGTTCCCCAAGTCCAATCCTGTCCCACACGCGCTGGAAGATGTTCATGACGGCACCAATCCCTACGCTAGTTCATGCGTCCCATTCTACAGATTCTCACCAGGCTCAGCAAGCCGGGGCAGACTAATCATATAGCGATAGCCTGACTCTAGTGTGCCTTGAATTCGAATCTGCCCACCATGCATTTCTGCCAGTTGTTGACTGAGCCGCAGTCCCAGGTTGGAATGGGCTGAATCTTTAGAACCCGCTTCCAGCTTGCCACTGTGCCATCTCTCCGCAGGGTCTTCCTCTACCGCAGCCAGCCCTGGTCCGTCACCAACCAGGTCGCTATCCAGTTCAAGTAGAGAAAAATCGCTATACAGCTCAACATCCGTGCTGTTGCGATTGGCTAGTACCAGCGACGGTTGAGGGTAGACTTCAGTATAGGGCAAACCCTCCCCTAACCAGGGATGGGAAACCCAAACCGCAATATTCAGGTTTTTCCCTCGATGGGATACATGCAACCGAATAATGCTTCCCGCATTCGATGACTGAATCACATCAAAAACTAGATGATAAAGTATCTGGCGAATCTTGTCCTTGTCCAATAGCCAGATACGATGGCCAGGCTCCACCGACAGGCGAATTTCCTGCTCACGCCGTTGGGCTGCATGCTCCAGCGTGTTAATCGCTTGCTGACACAGCATTTCAATATCTACCGATGCCAGGTTCAGCCCTCTGTGGCTGTCCTTAAGGCTGGATAGTTCTATGATTTCGTTAACCAGGGAAAGCAAGTACTGTCCACTATTGTGGATGATGCCTAAGTATTCTTTCTGCTTACCGGTTAACGGCCCATAAATTTCGCGAGTTAAAACGCTGGCCATCCCCATAACAGAGGTCAGAGGAGTTCGTAGTTCTTGAGTTAGATGGCTGATTAATTTAATCCTTACCTGATCAGCAACTGACTGTTCAGTCGCATCAGAAAGAAGAGTTGATTCTGGCGGGGGGACGGGCTTAGATGCGGTTGGTTGTTTGCGTTCAAATTCACTCATGCTCCAGCGGGCGGTCAGTTCCAAAAACTCAATATCCCGTTCGGTAAAGCAACGGGTGGTGAGATCCATAACCGCTAGAGTTCCTATACAAAAACCGTCGGATGTCATTAAGGGAACACCCAGATAGGAGCGAATGCCATACTGGTAAGTCAGACTACTGTTGGCAAAGGCGGGATGGGCAAGGGTATTTTCGATCGCCAGAACCTGATGGCTATCCACAACATAGGTACAGAATGATTCTGACCGTGGAAACTGACGCATGGTTGCCAGCTTATTCATCAGTCCCAACCTTGATAATCCAACTGCCGACTTAAATCGCTGGCATTCCTGTTCCATTAACCCCAGGATGCAGATGGGGGCATTGAGGAAGTGGGCAGCCGTTTGGGTGGCTTCTTCAAAAACAGGAACACTTTCGGAATCTAGGATGCCGAGTTCCTCCATGACTAACAAGCGCTGTTGCTCGCGCGTTGCTGCATCCATACCGTCAAGACGGCAAAATAATCCGTTATCAGGGTTGATCATTCTAGGCCGTAAACCCCCCGTGCGTTCGCGTAGAACCCTTGATAGTTTCCAGGGTTTTAACTGTATACAGCGTTCCCTAACATTCAAGGCGATGAACGTGGAACGGACAGGGGAGATCACGGAATTTTCTAAATCACAGGGATTGTAAACAAGGAAGAATACTGAGCCTTGGGGGATGCTGCTGGAAAAAGGTAAACAGGTGGTGGAGGCACCAGGCAACGGGCACCAAGCAATTGGAACCGTCCAGCCGCGCCCTCAATCGCTCTGGCTTCGCGATGGTGGCAACAGGCGACAGGCAATTCGGAATGGAGAAACTCAAAACTCAAAACTCCCTGCCAACCCCACTCTCTTTTTCAAGGCAGCCTGGTCCAGGCGGGGTGCGCCAGTAGAGAGGCGATTACCCGTACCCCCCGGAGCTGATTGGACAGGGGGAGATGACCTTTGGGAGCGGTCAGGTTCCAGGTAAATTCTTGAGGATAGCGAGTCCAATTATTTCCGGTTTTCCAGCCAATTTTTGCCCAAAATTTGTCCCAGTTTTTGCCCACACTCAGCCAAATTTCTCGCTGAACAGAGTAACCAAATTTTCCTTCCGAGTAGTTAAGCCAGAGGTTGTTGATAGTTTGCAAGTCGGATGCTGGAAATTGTTCAACTTCCGTGAAATAGAGCCATTTCCGCTGAATTGCTGCGGGGCCAGCCAGTTCACAGAGTTTTTGAAGAGTTATTTGATCGGCTGCCTGAAAGTTTTGTTCAGCAAGCAGCGTTTGCAAAGGGGTGTAATCGATTCCAGCATCGGACATCAGGGGGAGGCTGAACGCAGTTTCCTGAGATGGGTTATTGGTTGAGTCGCTTAATTGAGGCTGCTGCAAACTATCCATGAATAAAACCAATTGAAATAAAGGAAAGCACGAAAGGGGATTTTAATAAATTCTGGGACTTCTCAAATTGCCTGACCGATAATGAGTCTAACAATGTTTACTGGTAGTTACAGCTAAAGATTCGGTTGACGATCGCCGAAGTTGAGCTGGGCACCTCAACTTGGATGAATTCAATACGACCGCCGTAAGCTTGAACAGCAGGCGCTTCTGCCAGGGTGGCGATGGTATAATCTCCTCCCTTGACGTAGACCTCTGGCTGGAGGGCTTCAACCAACCGAATAGAGGTTGTTTCTGCAAAAATAACGACTCCATCAACCGGTTTAAGAGCTGCAAGCACTTCCGCTCTTTGCAGTTCTGGCACGATGGGTCGGGTGGGAAATCCTGAAGCCTGGGGTTTGATGGTTCTTACAGACTGGTCACTGTTCAGGCCCACGACTAAGGCTCGCCCCAGTTTTCTGGCGGCCTGTAAATACCGTACATGACCAGCGTGCAGAAGGTCAAAACAACCGTTGGTGAAGATGAGGGGGCGCCAGTTTTGAGGATAGGCGGCGATCGCCTGCTTTAGTTCATTTAGGGTGTAAATACCAGGAATCATTTTATTGACTGTGTGTCATCTTCCAGGCTCTCCTGAGAGTTTAGTGATAAGCAAGGCTTATCACTAAAACAAAATCAATACTTCAGGGATTTTGTTTGAGATGAAAGAGTATCGTAAGCTACTCTTTCATCGGCAAGCCAGGAGAACCATCTTCCAGTTTATTGGTCGGGCCACTTAGTATCTTTGTATCTTTACGAATATCTGTAAACCAGGAAGAACTTTCGTTCTATGGAAAGAAAGGTTTGGTTAACTGTAGCCAGCCAGTTTCGCGGAATTGCGGTGATTCGCTGTGACCAATGGAAGTTGGGCTGGCATATGGCGAAGGCCGTAGCCGATGGAGGCATGCGGTTGATTGAGGTCACCTGGAATAGTGATTGCCCTGCCGAGTTGATTCATCAGTTGCGGACCGATTTACCAGATTGCTGGATCGGGGCAGGCACGTTGTTAACACTGGAGCAGATGAGGGCTGCGATCGCAGCTGGGGCTCAGTTTCTTTTCACGCCCCATGTTGAACCAGGATTGATCCGGCTGGCTGTGGAACGGGAGATTGCGGTGGTGCCAGGGGCGTTGTCACCCACCGAAATTGTGCAGGCATGGCAGGCCGGAGCCAGTAGTGTCAAAGTTTTTCCAGTTCATTCCCTGGGCGGAGTGGAATACATTCGCAGCTTGCAGGGACCGCTGGGACAAATTCCGCTGATTCCAACGGGTGGAGTGACGGTTAAAAATGCCCCGGAATTTCTCAAGGCTGGGGCGATCGCAGTGGGACTATCTGGCAGCCTGTTTCCTCAAACTGTCCTCCACGAGCAAAACTGGCATGAAATTACGCGACGGGCTCAAATTTTAGTTGAATCATGGCAGGAAATCGAAGCATAAACGATTCTGAATTTCTGATTAGGGAATTTTGAAATTTCCTGGGTGTCTGGATTCCCAGCCGTACCTTGGAGAAAGGAGGAGAGGTATGCAACAC
>JAIMBL010000367.1 GCA_023511615.1 Leptolyngbyaceae cyanobacterium HOT.MB2.61 | reverse complement strand
ACGTGATGTGCAACTTAAAGAAAGCCCTCATCCCCCAGCCCCTTCTCCCAAGTAGGGAGAAGGGGAGCAAGATATTTTCAAGGTCCCTCTCCCAAAAAGGGGAGAGGGATTTAGGGTGAGGGGGGTCGGCAAAGTTGCACATCGCGTCGTATAAAGTATCTCCTGCTATTTCAGCGTGCATACCGGTTTTTCCGTGCAACTGGGTGGTCAGGAGGATTCAAGACTGACAAACCAAACGATTTGGGCGCTATAGCGGTAATCATTGTGGTTAGGACAGGGTGCAGGGGGGAACCCTTGGCTGGGGACTTCGCCCTTACTTCCTCTCTAATTCCAATGTCCTGACGCACCTTAAGGATACGGATGATTGCTGAAAGGATGGACGACCTGGATACACGGGAGTGGCTGCTGACCAATGGGCTGGGCAGCTTTGCCAGTGGTACGGTCTGTGATGCCCGCACCCGTGGTTATCACGGTTGGCTGATTGCCGCTCTAGATCCGCCTGGTCACCGGACACTGTTGCTTTCCCATCTGGAAGCCAGTCTGGAGGTGGCTGGTCAGATCTTTGCCCTGGGAACCAATTTCTGGAAAGTGGGCAAGGTGGATCCACTGGGCTATCAACTGCTCCGCGTTTTTAGTGCAGACCCGGTGCCCACCTGGATTTGGGGCCAGGGTGATTGGCAGGTGAGCCGCAAAATTGCAATGCCCTACGGGTTGCTGCACCGGGGGAGCGAGCCGCGTTTTACTCCGGCTCAACCCCAGGTAACCAATCGGGTACTGGTGCAGTATCAGTATACTGGCAGTCAGCTTGGGGTTTTGCGGCTACGACCGTTAATTGGCGATCGCGACTTTCACCGTCTACAAAAACAGGACCCAAATCTGACTTTTTCCCAATTAGTCGGAGCTAATCAGGTTTTTCTACAGGCACTCAAGGGCGGTAAGGGGAGTAAAGCAGGTATCCCCTGGCAGTTGCGCTGGAGCCATGGGCACTACCAGCCAGAAGGAGTCTGGTACTGGAACTATTATTATCCTCAGGAAGCTAAGCGTGGCCTCGATTATTTGGAAGACCTTTACAGCCCCGGTTACCTCACAGTTTTGATGCAGCCAGGAGACACTCTAACGCTGGAAGCCAGGGTGGGACTGCCAACTGAGACGCTGGCAAACCTGAACTCACTCGCATTTGATCAGGCGGTTCTGGCAAAACAGCAACGGCTGGAACGGGAATTTTTGCATCTGCCTCACGTTACCGGTACCCATTCCGAAATCTGGGAACACCTGCTACGGGCAAGTGACCAGTTTCTGGTCTACCAAACCTCTGCAACGACGCCCACTATTATTGCCGGGTATCACTGGTTTGGCGATCGCAGCCGCGATACGCTGCTGTGTCTACCCGGTTTTGCCCTGACAACTCGGCGTTATGCCTTGGCACGCAAACTGTTGATTCGCCTGGGCCGCCTCTGCTGCCAGGGGTTAATTCCCAATGAGCTATCAGAAGGGGGAGAAGATCCTGTTTTCCGCAACATTGATTGCTCACTCTGGTGGATTGAAACTCTGGGGCTATATCTGGAAGCGACTCAGGACTGGGATTTTCTGGCTGAACAGTATCTCATTGTTAAACAGATCTATAAGGCTTTTACCGCCGGAACCCTACACGGCATTCGAGTTGATGCTTCTGATGGATTGATCACCTGGGATGATGCCAGCGTTGCCCTGACCTGGATGGATACGCTGGTGGATGGACAACCCGTTACACCCCGAAATGGCAAACCCGTAGAGATCAACGCACTCTGGTACTCCGCACTGTGTTGGGCAGAAAAGTGGGCATCCCAGCTCAGCGAAAACCCGAAGGCTCCTAACGCAGAGCGCTTAAAGAACCAGGCTCGTCGCTACGCCCAGCAGGCCCAGGAAGTTAAAGCCTCGCTCCAAAAGTTCTGGAACGCTCAACAGGGTTATCTGTTTGACCGGATTGAACCGGATGATCGGCTGGACACGACAATTCGCCCCAATGCCATCATTGCGCTCTCTCTACATCACTGTGCCTTTACCCCTGAACAGGGGCAAAGAGCTTTGCAGGTGGCGTGTGATCGCCTCCTCACCCCCTATGGTCTCCGCACTCTGGACCCCGCAGACTTCGCCTACCAGGGGCATTGTGCAGGAACTCTGCGCGATCGCGACCTGGCCTATCACCAGGGGACGGTATGGAGCTGGCTTTTGGGGCCTTTCATTCGCGCCTGGCAGCGCTTTTACACCGAAAAGGGACAACCCTTCCCCCTTGATTTACAGCCCCTGATGACCCATTTCTGCCAGGAAGCCTGCTTCTGGGAAATTTCAGAAATCTTTGATGGAGACTTTCCCCATACGCCCAGAGGTGCGATCGCCCATGCCAGCCCCGTCGCTGAACTCCTGAGGCACTGGCATGACTTGGTGAGGAATGAGGTGGAGAGGCGTTGTTAGTTGTTAATTGTTAGTTATAGCTGTCGCCAGGTTGCTTAGGACACTGGGTTTAAGGGGGGTGTGGTGGCTTCGCCCCCAGCCAGGGGTTCCACC
>JAIMBL010000366.1 GCA_023511615.1 Leptolyngbyaceae cyanobacterium HOT.MB2.61 | reverse complement strand
GAGTGGGGGCGTTGCCCCCCGGCAGGGGGGTCACCCCCTCCACCCCCAAAACCATCTTTAATTTAATTGCATCCAGCTACTTATCGTCAGGTAAGGTTTAGTTTTATGCGCAATAAATTGCAGCAAAAAATCACCAGGATTTTGCAGAAATCCCGGAAACTCTACAGTGATTTGTCGAGTTGTCGAATCATTAGGACCAATCGTTATCATGGGCTAAACGTTCTCTACGATATCCGGACTAGAACAACCAGTGATCTCAATACTATTTTTGATGTCGGTGCTAATGTCGGGCAATCAGCCGATACCTATGCTAAAAATTTGCCAAATGCTCAGATCTATTGCTTTGAACCAGTTTACGAAACCTTTAAGGAATTACAAGCGAGATTTTCAGGAACTGAAAACGTTCACTGTTTTCAATTCGCATTTGGCTCTGAAGAAAAACAGGTTGAAATCGCTCTTCAGGAATACTCAATTGAAAACTCCTTGTTGAATCATTCAAATATAGCGGTTAGTAAGCCTGGGGTTGTCAAGACTGAAATCATTCAGTTAACCACCATTCCAGACTTTTGCCAGAAGTATGACATTAAGCAGATTGATTTCCTGAAAGTTGACACAGAAGGTTATGACTTAGAGGTTCTCAAGGGTGCAGAATCTTTGTTAGAGGATCACAGAATAACTTATGTACAAGTTGAAGCGGGCATGAACTATACCAATAAAAAACATGTCCCTATTCAGGAGTTTATGCAATATCTTGAGCCATTGGGGTATGTCCTATTTGGGATCTATGACCAGATGGCATGGTTTCAAAATAAAGCAAGGTTAAGGTTTTGCAACCCTGTGTTTATATCCGAAAGGGAAGTTGAGATTAGAAGTAGGGAGGGTATAGATCAGCTTATTGACTGATCCATGTACTGATCACTGTCTACCGTCAATCATGGCGGCTCTCCTGAGAGTTTGGTGATAAGCGACGCTTACTACCAAAACAAAATCGATATCCCAGGGATTTTGTTTTAGATGAAAGAGTCGCTTACACTACTCTTTCACCGGCAAGCCAGGAGAACCATCATTGTCTGCTATAGCCATCCTAAATCAGTTGTGAATTGAAGAGGCTTGCCGTCTTTTAGGAGTAGCGTTCTCTGTGGGGGTGAATAGCCGTTTGCCCTTACCCAGAAGATTTCAAAAGCGATATTTCGATTCATACTGCTCTTCAGCAACACTTTCGAAAGGAGGATGGAAGGTTTTCTAAGGGGGGACTTCGCCCCCAGCCAGGGGTTCCACCCCTGCACTCTGCCCTAAGTCTGGTGACTATAGCTATACGTGTTGTTGCCTGGTTGCTAATTACTGTTTGCTAGTTATTTGAAGTTATCAAGATAAGTCGCTTAAGATAAACCTGTCGTGAATCGGATCTGGCCCATGAGCATTCGATCCCTCTACCAGGCAGCCAAAGTGGAAAATACCGTTTCTCCCTATGACACCATTCACTTGAAAGTTTTTTACCCAGCGCAAATGTCAGGCAGTGATCAGGAAAAGGATATGGGGGTTGTTCCTGCCGATGCTCAACAGGCTCCCTTTCCAGTCGTCGTTTTTTTCAATGGAATTAATTGTGGTCCAGAAGTTTATCAATGGCTGGCAGTGCAACTGGCAGAACGGGGACTGGTGGTTGTCACCTTTTCCTGGGTTGCGGAAAACATACCGGGGCTAATTGCCCTGACTCCAGGCGTTGATCTGATGCGGCTGGCTCCAAACACCTATGGCACAGGGCCAACTGCTTTGGCTTTACCTGCCATTTTGCAAGCATTAGAGAAGCTACAGACTGAGGGAGTTTTAACCGGCTTGCTGGACTTGCAACGGATTGTTTTGGGAGGACACTCCGCTGGGGGAAGGGTCGCACTTGAAAGTGCCGATCCAAAATTTTTTCCCCAGGTGGTGGCAGCGTTTGCCTATGCAGCCCACTCCGCTGGGATTGTACAGATGGGATATCAACCAGGCACCTTTTTGCCCCTGCCCCATGCCCTTCCCATGCTGCTGATGGGAGGCACGCGGGATGGGGTGATTGCTGGCAGCAGCGATCGCTACGGAGTTGCCTGGGAAACAGCTACCACTCCTGTAGAGCGGACGTTTCGAGAAGCGATCGTCGCTGACCGGGGTGATTGCTATCTCGCTTTAATAGAAGGAGCCAATCATTTTTCAGTGGTACATCCCTTTGATGCCACAACCGGCCGAGCTTTCTTAGACTTCCCGGCCACTCAACCAAATGAGACGATTCGAGAACTGCTAGCAGAGGCGATCGGGTTATTCATTGATGCTCATGTTCGCCATCAACCGATCGCTGTCAAAGCATTCGATCAACGGATGGGATTTGGAAATCCCCTGGTTGCATTGTTTGAACAGAAATAGCAAGCGCCCTTGTTGCGCTACCCAGGCAGGTAAACTGAATCCAATCCGATTTGAACTGCGAAAATCAACTTCTTAGAACCCCGGCTGGTAGTCTTTTTTATTAAAGGATGAGGAAAAAGTAAGACGCTCTTAACAACTTGCTTGCTCTAAACGAATCTGTTC
>JAIMBL010000365.1 GCA_023511615.1 Leptolyngbyaceae cyanobacterium HOT.MB2.61 | reverse complement strand
CCCATCATGGGTTTCATGGAGAATGGAATTACACAATTTCGCCACAAAAGGAGTTGTAAAAGTTATTCCTTTACAGACCCTAAGCTAGAAGAGTAAGTGGTGATGGGGGGCAAATTGGGAGCCACTTCACAGGTCAGAACCTGGACCCGCTCGGTTGCCTGGGAGGTAAAGCGATCAACAATTGCGGGCAACCACTGCTGAACTTCTACCGTCACCGGAGGCGAAGGTTGGATTGCGTTTTCGGCTGTTTGAAGGTCCAGGAGATCGGTGATCAAATTAAACTCTTGCTGCCACTCCTCATACAGAATTTGGATGTATTGCTCCATGCGCTGCCAGAGAAACTGATTGTCTTGTTCAGTTTTTTGGTCTTGTTCAGTTTTTGGGGTGGCTTCAGCCTGTTTCAAAACACCAACAATACGCCGCAGCATCTCCACGGCCATACGCATATTAGTCAGGGGAGTTCGCAATTCATGGGAAATCGAATTCAGGAAGTCTTCCTTAAGCCGCTCCAGTAGTTCCAGTTCCTCTTGAAGGCGGGTTTCATCGTATTGAAACTGAGTTTGAAATTGGGTTGGGTGCAATGAATCTTCCTGGGTTTGTTCTTGAGCCGTTTTTCCCTTTTCAGGCTCAGAGGGGGTGGGGGGACGATCGCTCACTTCCTGAAACAGCATCACACTCCCAATCACTTCCCCCTCACTGGTTCTGATCGGGGCAGCACTGTCACCCACGGGTTTCTCTGTGCCATCCCGCATCAGCAATAGCGAACGCTCCACCAGTCGGATCCGGTTGCCCAGTTGTATGGCTTTTAGCAAGGGATTTTCCAACTGTTCTCGGGTTTCTTCATGGATCAAATTCACTACTTTTGTCACAGGTTGTCCGATCGCTTCCTGCTGCTGCCAGCCGGTCAGCATTTCAGCCATTGGATTGATGAAGGTAACCGCGCCACTGAGATCGGTTGCGATCGCCCCATCCCCAAGGCTGCTTAGAGTCGCTGCCAGTAACTTTTCATTCCCCCGCCAGCGACGTTCCTGTTCATGCCGATGCAGGGCAATTTCTACCGCGGTTTGAAGATCTTGCTCCCGCAGGGGCTTAACCAGATACCCAAATGGACAGGAAAGCTTCGCCCGCTGGACGGTTGAGGGATCTGTGTGGGCAGTGAGATAGATGATGGGAATATCCAACCGACGATTGATGTCTTCCGCTGCGGTAATTCCATCCATATTGCCCTTGAGCCAGATATCCATTAAAACAAGGTCAGGCTGTTCATTTTCGGCGATTTCGATGGCTTCTATGCCAGAAGCGGCAATGGCCACGACTTCATGACCCAGATTTTCCAACGTTTCCTGAATATGCCAGGCAACTACCCGGTCATCTTCAACGATCAGTATGCGTGCCATGATTGATGTATATTCCTTTTGAGCCAGGGGGGCAAATCAGCAATGGTTCTCCCAACTCGCCGATAAAGGGTAGTGTTCCGTCAGGAAAATTTTGATGGGTCTCGCAGGCCCTCAAAATTCAACCCTCATCAACTCCCTGGGTATTCACTACCCGTCAAATTTAATTTGACAGAGTAGTCGTGTAAGGAGAACAACTGGAGTACTAGAAAAAGGAATTCTACCAGGTATCTTTGTCATTACGGAATGGCTCAAAGGTCACTTTAAATACTGTCGGATTGCCTCGAGTAATCTCCAGGGATCCCTCCAGTTGTCTCACCAAACCTATGACCAGTTGTAGCCCCATGGATCGAATCTGGCTCAAGTCAAAATCAGGCGGCAGGGTATCTCCGCTGTTGCCAACGGCGATCGCAATTTGCTGATCTGTCTCATCCAGGCTGACAAACAGTTCCCCTGTTTGCCTCCCACGAAAACCATGCTTCAATGCGTTGGAAAGAAATTCATTCAAGATCAACCCACAGGGAATTGCCTGGTCAATATGAGGGGAAATTGCTGGATTAATAGCAAGATGAAGAGCAACCATTTGAGGTTGAATGTTGTAAACCCGAAACAGGTTATTGACCAGGGTTTGCACGTAGGCAGTAAAGTCAATGCCTGAAAGATTAGGAGATCGGTAAAGGTTCTCGTGCACCAGCGCCATCGAATCAACCCGATTCCAGCTATCTTCTAAGGCAGAACGCAATTGGGGATCATCAACCCGATTTGCTTGCAGATGAAGCAGACTGGAAACAATTTGCAGGTTATTTTTGACCCGGTGGTGGATTTCTCTCAAAAGCACTTCTTTTTCCCGTAGAGATGTCTGGAGCTGAATTTCTGCCTGTTTGCGTTCGTCTTCTGTGTGCTTGCGATCGCTGATATCAATGGAAACCCCAACGTATCCAATAATTTGTCCCTGCTCATTCTGCAAAGCAGAAGTTGCTGCCAGAATCGGGAACCTACTCCCATCCTTACGTTGAAAAAGAAACTCCCCTTCGGCATATTGGTTTTGTCGCAATTCGGCAAAGGCTTCTGCAACCACCTCCTGTTGATCAGCCGGAACAATTACTTCGAAGAGCGATCTCCCGACCACCTCGTCCGCCTTCCACTGGTAGAGCGTTTCAGCAAAACGATTCCAGTAAATAGGGCTTGCTGAAAAAGTATTTCACGAGCTTTGAGAAGGTTGATGGTTACATCTTGAAACTCGCTGGAACTT
>JAIMBL010000364.1 GCA_023511615.1 Leptolyngbyaceae cyanobacterium HOT.MB2.61 | reverse complement strand
ACTTTAGCAGACTTGATCCCGCTTGAAAACTAGGCACAGTAAACCTTTGCTGCTTTTTTCAGCAAGCCCTAATTACTCAGTCTATTTGGATTACAAACAGGAGGAAGAAACGGGCGACAAAGAGCGCAATCGCCCAGACAAATGCCTATCTCCCTCCACAACAATCGATACAAAATCCGCTTCTCCAGCCGCCTCAGAACCAGACCCGCCAACCAAATCTCAAACCACTTCTAAGCCCCGCAAGCTCTCCTTCAAAGAAAAGCGAGAATACGAACAATTGGAAACTCAAATTCCCACGATGGAAGCCGAGAAAGAAGAACTGGAAAAACGACTTTACAACGATCCGACCACGGACTTTGCTGAAATGCAAACATTGACTGCCCGACTGGCAGAACTGAGTGAGGCAATCGACATTGCCACAGAGCGATGGCTGGAACTGGCTGAACGAGAGAGCTAGAAAAGGTTAGTGAGAATTGCCCAATCATACCCCCCATCCACTCCATCACCCCCTCCCCCCTCAGTATATCCACTGACGCCCGCCAATATGCCCCTGCAACCCAGCGCAACCGAGAACTGATTCTGGCAGTGCTGTTAGAGGTTTTGCCCTCAACTGGCATCGTACTGGAAATCGCCAGTGGAACGGGAGAACATGCGGTCTTTTTTGCCCCCAGGCTCCCCCCCGTCGCTGGTTACCATCGGATCCGAATCCGGCAGCACGGGCCAGTATTGCGGCCTGGCGAGAATACTGCCCTGCAGAGAATCTGTATCCTCTGATCGCCCTCAATGCCTGTGAACCAATTTGGCCGATTGAACAGAACGAATTACCAGAGACACTACAGGGGACTGACTTTCAGCGGGATTCAATCGTGGCGATCGTCAACGTCAACATGATTCACATTTTGCCCTGGAACGCCTGTTCAGGACTGATGGTTGGTATAAATTCATCCCTGGAATCAGCAACGCCGCTAAGCCTGAAGAAAAAGTCGAGGATCTTAAAGGGGAGCTTCAATGTTATACATCCTCATCTTCCAGGCTGATCTGCTCCAGAAGAACATCGAAATAGGAGAGGGGAATTTGGGCAGGGTGCATTTCTGTTTATCCTAAAAACAACTTGTAGGCTGGATTTTGGGTTTCATCCCAGTAACGGTAGCCCAGGTTATCCAGAAAAGCCTGCCACTCTTCCATTTCGTGGGGCGGAACCTGCATGCCCACCACAATTCGTCCGTAGTCGGCTCCGTTGTTGCGGTAATGGAAAAGGCTGATATTCCAATCTGGACTCATGCGGCTGACAAATTGCATAAGAGCCCCCGGACGCTCTGGAAACTCAAATCGGTAAAGCAATTCATTGTGGGCCAGGGGAGAACGTCCGCCTACCATGTGCCGCAGGTGCAGTTTCGTCAGTTCGTCATCGGTCAGGTCCAGGGTCTTAAAGCCACAGGATTCAAAGGTGGCTGCCATTTTTGCCGCATCTGCCCGATTTTCAATCTGCACTCCTACAAAAATGTGGGCTTCTTTTTCGTCAGCAATGCGGTAGTTAAATTCGGTGAGGCTGCGTTTGCCAATACATTCGCAGAATCGACGCAGAGTACCCGGTTCTTCGGGAATCGTGACAGCAAAAATGGCTTCGCGGCGTTCGCCCAATTCTGCTCGCTCGGCGACAAAGCGGAGGCGATCGAAATTCATGTTGGCACCGCAGGCAACGGCGATCAGCGTTTCCCCTTCAATTTGCTCGCGCTCAACGTAGGCTTTGGCCCCGGCGATCGCCAGCGCCCCTGCCGGTTCCAGAATTGATCGCGTATCCTCAAACACATCCTTAATCGCGGCACAGGTGGCATCCGTATCCACCAGCAGAATGTCATCCACGTATTGCTGACAGAGCCAGAAGGTTTCTTCCCCCACCTCGCGCACGGCAACCCCATCGGCAAATAAACCAACCTGGGGAAGCCGCACCCGTTTTCCGGCTTTCAGCGATCGATACATCGCATCCGCATCCACAGGTTCCACACCGATGATTTTGATTTCTGGGCGAATGCGTTTGACGTAAGCTCCAATTCCAGAAATTAAACCGCCACCCCCGATCGCCACAAAAATGGCATGGATCGGCTGCTGATACTGGCGCAAAATCTCCATCCCAATTGTTCCCTGTCCGGCAATCACATCAGGATCGTCAAAGGGATGGATAAAGGTCAACCCTTTCTCGGCTTCTAGCTGGCGAGCGTAGGCATAGGCATCGTCATAAGTATCTCCATGCAGCACCACCTCCCCTCCCCGCGCTTTCACCGCATCCACCTTGACCTGAGGTGTCGTCACAGGCATAACGATGATGGCTCGTGTGCCAAGCTGACGCGCGCCCAGGGCAACCCCCTGAGCATGGTTTCCGGCAGAGGCCGCGATCACCCCCTGGGCCAACTGATCGGGGGGCAGTTTTGCCATTTTGTTGTAAGCGCCGCGCAGCTTGAAGGAGAAGACGGACTGCATATCTTCCCGCTTCAGCAGTAGCTTGTTATTAAGGCGAGCAGACAGGCTTGGAGCGAGATCTAATGGCGTTTCCTGAGCCACATCGTAAACACGGGCTGTCAGGATGAGTTGCAGGTAGTCGCAAAACATGTTGGGAGGAGATGAGTAAATGCCGGATGGAAGACAATTTTACGTTACTTTTGGGGGCACGGTTCTGAGTTCATCGCCAATGCGAGCCAGCACCGGCATGCCGGCGTGCAGGTGAATATCGGAGACCCCTTTGTG
>JAIMBL010000363.1 GCA_023511615.1 Leptolyngbyaceae cyanobacterium HOT.MB2.61 | reverse complement strand
GGATTTTCCAGGTTAATCGTGGGGTGGACGCGATCGTGAGCGATCGCCATCACTGTCGCCACCGCTTCAATTCCACCGGAACCGCCCAGAAGGTGTCCGGTCATCGATTTTGTGGAGCTAACGGCAATTTTATAAGCATGTTCTCCAATCACTTTTTTAATCGCGGTTGTTTCCGTGGAGTCATTGGCTGGGGTGCTGGTGCCGTGGGCGTTGATATAACTGACCTGGTCGGGAGTCAGGTGACCATCCTTCAGCGCCAGAGAAATTGCCCGCGCTGCCCCTTCTCCACCCGGAACGGGAGAGGTCATGTGGTAGGCGTCGCAGGTCATCCCGTAGCCCACAATCTCAGCATAGATACGAGCCCCACGCGCCAGGGCATGTTCCAATTCTTCAATCAGGAGGATGCCACACCCCTCCCCCAATACAAAGCCATCTCGGTCTTTGTCGAATGGTCGGCTGGCATGGGCAGGATCATCATTACGAACAGACATGGCTCGACAGGCCGCAAACCCAGCAACTGAGAGGGGAGTCACCGCGGCTTCTGTCCCACCGCAGATCATTGCCTGGGCGTAGCCTTGCTGAACCAGGCGAAAAGCATCCCCGATCGCATTAGAACCCGCGGCACAGGCTGTTACGGAGCAGGAGTTAGGTCCCTTTGCGCCGGTGTGAATTGCCGTCAGACCAGCCGCCATATTTGCAATCATCATGGGAATCATGAAGGGGCTACAGCGATCCGGACCCTTAGTCAGATAAATTTCCTGCTGATCTTCTAGTACCTTTAAGCCACCAATCCCTGTGCCAATCAATACCCCTACCTGCTCCGCATTCAGGTCGTTGATGACAAACTGAGCATCGGCGATCGCCTGCTTGCTAGCAGAAACCGCAAACTGGGCAAATCGATCCATGCGCTTGGCATCTTTCTTATCCAGATAGGTATAGGGATCAAACCCCTTGACCTCTCCGGCAATTTGGCAATCATGCCGGGATGCATCAAACAGCGTAATCGGGCCAATTCCATTGCGCCCACCCATCAGCCCTTCCCAGTATTCGGTCAGGGTGTTCCCAATGGGTGTGATCGCGCCTAGCCCTGTAACAACGACACGTTTACGGTCAACACTGGTCATGGCTTCAACGTCAATTGGGTAGGAAATAGTGATGAGTGATGAGTTAAAAGTGAGCGTTAAGGAACAGGGACTGTTCGCGATTCCCAATCTCTTTCCACTCAAAACTCTTAACTCAAAACTCAGAACTCAATTATGCAGAGGCGGCAACTTTGTTACTGATATAGTCTACTGCTGCCTGAACGGTTGCGATTTCCTCGGCGGCTTCGTCTGGAATTTCAATCTCAAATTCCTCTTCCAGAGCCATAACCAGTTCCACCGTGTCCAGGGAATCAGCTCCCAGGTCGTTGGCAAAACTTGCCTGGGGCGTCACTTCGCTGGTTTCAACCCCCAGTTGCTCAGCCACAATCTTTTGAACTTTTTCGAAAATCTCTGTGTCGGTCATAAACTTCCTCAATGGATGCAGCGGCAAGACTATTTTGAAACATTTGCTCTCGTGCCTGTGCCCATCTAGAACCTTCTTCTGGGCACACACAACCTGAGCATTTTTTCATCTTATCTGAAAGCGCGATCGCCCGAATCAGAGATGGTCGCTTTCCAAACTGGTGGGGAGAATTGGAGTGATTGGGGTGTCCGTGTCAGAGGTGGGGAGGGGCAGTGACCGGCAGCAGGTGGCGAATATCTGTTCCCTGTTGCCTTTACTCAAACTCAAAACTTCTTTCGCCCTAACCCCTTTTCCCGTTCTTGCTTCTTTTTCCTTCCTCTTACTCCTTCTATCCGTTCGCTTCTCCCGGCCTGCCGGTGAAAGACTCCCATAAGCTACCCTTTCATCTCAAACAAAATCCCTGAAATATTGATTTTGTTTTGATGATAAGCAAAGCCTATCATCAAACTCTCAGGAAAGCTCTGGAATGTTGCTGGAATGTTGATTTTGTTTCGGTAATAAGTTTCGCTTATTCTCAAACCCCAGGGAGAGCCATCTGTTCCTCCACGTGATTAGTTAATTGAGAATCAATAACCTTCTTCAGAATCTTTGGCTGGCATGTTAGTTTATTAATAAGGATTGCAAAAATTTATCTGCCTGAGAACCTGAGGCGATCGCTGAGAGATTAGCGCTCGTTTTTAGCAGTTTTAGCTGTTCAAGACGAAGCGTTTGGCGATACTAATTGTGTCTCTGGAGGAAGCAAGGCTCTGGGATTTTGACTCAGAGGCATTGTGTGCGATCGCTTTTGAAAAAGTAACAGTCTGCTGTATGGCGACTGATTATTTTTACTGGCTGTATTTCCTGTCGAAAATATTTATTCTGGCTTTGCTGGTCTCCGCTTTATGATTCATTCACCAACTTTTCTAACTATTCCACTAATAGCAGCGGCCTATTTACTGATCGTTTATCTACTTTTAACCCTGGCACAACGTGGCAATCGAATACCACGCCCACGTCAATAAGCTGGTTCTCCTGGCTTGCCGGTGAAAGAGTAGCGTAAGATACTCTTTCACCTAAAACAAAATCCCTGGAGTATTGATTTTGTCTTGGTGATAGGCATCGCTTATCACCGAACTCTCAGGAGAACCGATAAGCTGAACCTAACCAATGGACAAATGGCGATCGGTAACGGGTAACGGGCAGCAGACAACAGGTATAGCTATAGCCACCAGGCTTAGGATGGGGTGCAGGGGTGGAACCCCTGGCTCGGGGCGAAGCCCCCAACCCCCCCTTAAACCCAGTGTCCTAAGC
>JAIMBL010000362.1 GCA_023511615.1 Leptolyngbyaceae cyanobacterium HOT.MB2.61 | reverse complement strand
TCCACCCCCAAAACCATCTTTAATTTAATTGCCCCCAGCTACTTATTGCATTTAGTTAAAACACCCTCCCGAAGAGAGTTCTTTGTCCTATCTATAAGAGGAGTAGCCAGGAAGTTGATTGGGCTGGTTGCGGAGGTGCAGAGATGGATCAGGCGGAACGGGTAACCTGGCTGAGGCAAAACACCAGTTTAGAGCCATTGTCAGAAGAGGTGCTGGGGACGATCGCGGCGGCTATCCAGGAAGACACCATCCAGGGAAATCGGCGGCTGGTACTGGAAGATACCCAACCAGATGCTCTCTATATTCTAAAATCTGGGCGGTTGGAGAGTTATCGCACCAGTAAAACCAGCCTTGCCAGAGCATTGAGCCTGCTGCCAGGAAGCATTTTACATTTGAAAGAATTGTTGCTCGACCAGTTGGCAGAACAAACGGTCATTACCTTGAGTGAGTCTGTATTGTGGCGGATACCGCGATCAGAGTTTCTGGCGATCGCTCAACGCTATCCCGAAATCAGCCAGATCTTCTCGCGCCAGTTGGCTACTGAACTGGATCAGGTTTCCGCCCAGCTTATTTACGAGCGGGAGCGACAGACCGCTTTGCGGCCTTATCTGGTACCCAAGGTCAAGCGGGGAATTATTGGCACCAGCCGTTATGCAATCCGGTTACGTCAGGACATTCGGAAAGCTTCGCAAGACCGAAAATCCGTACTGATCTTTGGTGAACCGGGGTTGGGAAAAGATAATGCGGCTGCCCTGATTCACTTCGGTTCCAAGGACCGCCATGAACCGATGATCAAAATCAACTGCGATACTTTACAGGCCAGTGGAGCCGAGTTGTTTGGGCGGGCGGGTGGTAAGGCAGGGTTGCTGGAATGGCTAGGCGAAGGAACTTTGCTACTGAACAACATTCAGGAACTAGCACCAGAACTGCTGGATAAATTGGTGAAACTGCTGGAGACGGGAGAATACACCCCAGTTGTCCGTGAGGGTGAACCGCCCTCTACTCCCCGTCTCTGTCAGGCACGCATCATGATGGTGTCAGAAAAGGTTTTGCCTGCCCTGGAACGCAAAGGACTGGTAGGACACATCATCAAAGTCCCTCCGCTGCGGGTGTGTAAAGCAGACATTGAAGCCCAGGTTCAGTACTACCTGAGTTTATTCTGCCGTACCCGTGGGATTCCCCAGCCCAAAGTCGCACCGGAAGCCATTCGCCGCCTTCAGGGATACGACTTTCCCGGCAACTTAACAGAACTGGAGAGCCTGGTAGAGCGGGCAATCTTGCAAGCGAATGGAGCCGCCGAACTGACGGAGGAAGTTTTTTGGTCGGTCAGTACCAAAGGCAGGCGATTTCGTGTGAATTTGCTGAACCTTTACCCCAGCTTACGCAGGTTTCTGCGCAGTCCCTGGTATCCCGATCGCATCAATTACGGTTTTACCCTGGGCTTTTTTGCTGTCGTAGTCGCCATCTTGATGCTGGGCCCCCAGAGCCGGGAACGCAACGTCGCCCTCAATTTTTTCTGGGCCTGGTGGTGGCCGCTCATTCTGGCTGCCTTTCCGTTCGTGGGGCGAATCTGGTGTGCCTTCTGTCCTTTCATGATTTATGGCGAACTGGCGCAGAAAGTTTCCCTCTGGCTCTATCCCCGCCAGCTATTGCCCTGGAACCGGGAACAGGCCGAGAAGTGGGGGGGCTGGTTCTTATTTGGTCTGTTCACCCTCATTCTGTTGTGGGAAGAACTCTGGAATTTAGAGAATACTGCCTATCTGTCCGGGTGCCTGCTGCTCTTGATTACTGCGGGTGCGGTGATTTTTTCCCTGCTGTTTGAGCGTCGCTTCTGGTGCCGCTACCTCTGCCCCATTGGTGGCATGAATGGACTGTTTGCCAAGCTCTCTGTCACTGAACTGCGGGCACAACAGGGGATTTGTTCAGCAACCTGCACCACCTACCAGTGCTACAAGGGCGGGCCTCAGAAGGGAGAAGGACTGGAAACGGGGGGATGTCCGCTCTATTCCCATCCCGCGCAGTTGGGAGACAACCGGGATTGTGTTCTCTGTATGACCTGTTTGAAAGCCTGCCCCCATCGTTCAGTGGAGTTTAACCTGCGTCCGCCGGGAATTGAACTGTGGACTACCCACAAACCTCTGGCCTACGAAGTGTGCTTAATGTTTCTGCTGTTTGGTGCCGTTCTCTTACACCGTTTACCGGAGCTTGAAGGGCAGTTTGGCTGGGATCTCTATCTGGATCATTTTGAGATTCACACGGGGGTTTCGCTGCTGGCGTTGATGGTTCCTGCTGCGATCGCCCTCCTGGCCCATACCTTCATTCGCCTGACCCTGCGGAGCGGCAAACCCCGTCCATTTGTAGAACTCGCCTACGGTTACCTGCCTCTGGTTTTGGGTGCAAACCTGGCCCACTATTTGCGGTTAGCACTGACTGAAATGGGACGGATTATTCCCGTTACCTTTGCCACCTTTGGCTTTGGCACCGCAAATTTACCCGTCGCCACAGCCCATCCCGCTGTCATTGCCTTCCTGCAAGCAGTCACATTGATTTTCGCTTTCTGGTTTAGTGTGTTTCTGACCCAGAAGATTGCTCGTCTGCCATTCTGGAACCTGCTACCCCAATACCTGGCTATGGCTGCGATCGGTTCTTTAATCTGGAAGGTCGTTGTGGGATGGTGAGAAGTATCGCTATAGCCACCAGGTTTAGGACAGGGTGCAGGGGGGAACCCCTGGCTGGGGGCGAAGCCCCCACACCCCCCTTAAACCCAGTGTCCTAAGCGACCTAGCGACAGCTATATGC
>JAIMBL010000361.1 GCA_023511615.1 Leptolyngbyaceae cyanobacterium HOT.MB2.61 | reverse complement strand
GGAAAATTTTGATGGGTAAAAACCCTCAAAATTTAACTCAAATCAAACCATTAAGCTTTAACCACCTGTCAAATTTAGTTTGACAGACCAATAGGCTCCTCTTTACAAAGAAGCCCCAAAGTCTATGCAGGTTTCAACTAAGCCCCCTGAAGACTTGCGGCTCTCCTGAGAGTTTGGTGACAAGCGACGCTTATCATCAAAACAAAGTCAATATTCCAGGCATTTTGTTTTAGATGAAAGAATAGCTTACGCTGCTCTTTCACCGATAAGCCAGGAGAACTATATTTGCCAGAGGGTATATTTGCCAGAGGGATTGAGTAGTCAAAACAAAGGGAATTTCTGAATCAGTAACCGCTGATAGGTTCTGCATATTACTACTAAAATGTTCACTTTGAACAGCGCAAAAAATGGTAAATTCTTCGGCTTGTCAATAAAGAACCTGTGGCAGAAAAGCAGAGTCAGCACTTTACCGTTTGGGAAATTGAAGTTAACTGGAATCCAAATTCATGGCACAAAATTCACAGAATCTGCGCGTGATTGTGGTTGGAGCAGGTTGGGCCGGTCTGGGAGCTACCTATCACCTCGCGAAGCAGGGCTATGACGTGACTCTGTTAGAGGCAGGGGCCTATCCTGGAGGACTCGTTGCTGGGTGGAAAACGGCTCAGGGCCGTTCGATTGAAGCTGGAATTCATGGTTTCTGGTACCCCTACCGCAATATTTTTTCTCTGGTTGATGAACTTGGCTTGCAGCCGTTCACCGATTGGACGCGTTCTGCCCAATACTCCCCTGCTGGTTTGGAGGTGGAGTCGCCCATTTTCCAGAACGAGCCGTTACTGCCGACTCCCCTGGGAACGTTTCTGTATCCTCGCTTCCAGCGATTGCCACTGAGCGATCGCCTCTCAGCCCTACCTCTTCTGTACGCCCTCATCGACTTCGACAATTCGGATGCCGCCTGGCGACGCTATGACCCGGTGACGGCTCGTGAACTGTTCAAACAGTATGGAGTTTCTGCCCGCCTTTATCGGGAGTCCTTTGAACCCATGCTACTGGTCGGCCTGTTTGCCCCCGGAGAACAATGTTCCGCCGCGGCTGCTCTGGGAATGCTCTATTACTTCATCCTGGCCCACCAACCCAATTTCGATGTGGTCTGGTGTCGCGGCACTGTAGGCCAGATGATTTTTCGTCCCTGGGTTGAGCGAATTGAGCAGGCAGGCGGGCGAGTATTGACAAATCGACGGGTGACAGAGGTGCTATTGAGAAGCCAGGAGGAGCAGAAAGAGCCCCCCAGCCACTCCGAATTCAATTCAAAATCCAAACCTCAAGACTCAAAACGGGCTCTCTCCGTCGCCGGTGTGGTCTGTGGAGAGGAGGTATTTGAAACGGATGCAGTGATTTTTGCCGTTGGCGTGACGGGGATGCAGAAAATTGTTAGCGTCAGTAAAAATCTGCGTCAGTTCCCAGAATTTTGTCAATTGATGAATTTGGGGGCGATCGACGTACTGGCTACCCGGTTATGGTTCGATCGCAAAATTTCCGTTCCCCTACCCTCCAATGCCTGCTTTGGATTTGATCGCACCACTGGCTGGACCTTTTTTGACCTGAATGCTCTCCACGACGAATGGCAGTCCGAACCGGGCAGTGTCATCGAAGCTGATTTTTACCATGCCAACCAACTGCTGCCAATGGATGATGAGCAAATTGTGGCAAAGGTGCATCGAGATCTGACAACTTGTATTTCAGCATTTGGCTCAGCAAAGGTGGTAGATAGCAGTATTGTGCGGCTACCGAAGGCCGTGACCCATTTCTCACCGGGAAGCTACCCATTCATGCTGCCTGGGGAAACAAGCGTCAAAAATCTTTTTATGAGCGGGGATTGGATTGTTAACCGCCACGGCTCCTGGTCGCAGGAAAAGGCCTACGTCACTGGTCTGGAAGCCGCTAACCGGGTAATTGCCCAATTTGGCCAGGGCGTGCCTGCTCCCATCATTCCGGTTGAACCCGATGAGGCGCATATTCAGGTGGCGCGATCGCTCAACCAAACCCTGAGACAAGTTGCAGCCAGCATCCTGCCTGATATAGCTGTTCTAAATTGTTGGTGAACAATGGAAATTGTGAAATCTTTCCCTGACGGGAAGCCCTTTCACAATCCAAATAGAATCGCTATATCTGGCTACCGTAACTTTAGGATAGGAGTATGAAGAGGATAGGAGTATGAAGCAGCTGTTATGCGGCTCAGTCCTTGGTGGGGCAGCAACCTGAAATCTTCTGATCAGTGTCAAGGGATGCGTCTTCATTTATCGCTTCAAAATGCCTGTATTTCCGTTTCTATCAATAGTTGATTTGGTTCGGAAATCAAGCCATAAGCTATTCTGATAGGCATGTCTTTGGCCGGGTCAGCCCTTTATGTCTTCTGTGGATTTACAAGCCGATTTACAAGCTGTTATCTCTGGAACTCAAGAAAGTCGGGTTGAGGCATTGCAGCAGATCCTTAACTATCCCTTAAAGCAGCGTGACCCGGGTGGCTCCCGATTCTGGTTGTTGCGACCGGGTGCCGATGAAGACGAAGCAGAAGATACTTGCCCGATCGCTGTCGGCTTTTATACCGAACTGGCTGGATTGACCGATGGAGACATCAAGCAGTTCTTAACGGCGGATGAGCAGCAGCGCGAGATTGGCGGACATTACACCGGACGCATCATTCCAAATCAACCGGTGATGTACCTGCTGTTGCCAGAATCTCTCCTCTCCCTTTTTGGGCTACCGTGTATACACAAATCCCCCTTACCCTATTTGAATGAGATGCAGGTGTAGTCAAGGCTAGAAAATC
>JAIMBL010000360.1 GCA_023511615.1 Leptolyngbyaceae cyanobacterium HOT.MB2.61 | reverse complement strand
GTTTAAGAGACTGGGGCTGGGGCCAGCACCCATACCCCTGTAACTGGGAACCAGGGGCTAAGGATTGGGGATTGGGGAAAGCTCAAAACTCAAAACTCAAAACTCCCCTTCCTTGCCCCGCTCATTCCTCACTTATTTCCCTCGATCAATCCCTTACCTATCTGCCCAGGGTGGGACCGAAAAGTGCAGAGAAGCTGGCAAAGTTAGGGCTTCATACGGTGCGGGATTTGCTCTTTTATTACCCCCGTGACCACATCAACTATGCCCGTCAGGTGGATATTCGTAGTCTGGTGGAGGGAGAAACCGTCACCCTGATTGCAAAAATTAAGCGCTGCAACTGTTTTACCAGTCCTCGTAATCCTAAATTGACCATTCTGGAACTGGTGGTCAGGGATTACAGCGGACAAATTAAACTGAGCCGCTTCTACGCTGGCAGTCGCTACAGTAACCGGGCCTGGCAGGAACAGCAAAGACAGCTCTACCTGCCAGGGGCGACGATCGCCGCTTCTGGTCTGGTCAAGCGCAGTAAGTATGGGGTTACGCTGGAAAACCCGGAAATAGAAGTTTTGCAGCACGAAGAGGATTCCATCGACTCTCTTAGAGTAGGGCGGGTTGTGCCTGTCTATCCCTTAACGGAGGGAGTTCCTGCCGATCTGGTGAGGCGGGCGGTGGTTTCAGCGTTGCCAGCAGTGCAGCAGATTCGCGAAGCCCTGCCTGATGGTTTGCGGGAACAGTACGGACTGGTGGGAATTCGAGATGCGATCGCCCACATCCACTTTCCGCCCGATTCTGGGGCACTTGAAACTGCCCGTCATCGCCTGGTTTTTGACGAATTCTTTTATCTGCAACTGGGTTTGCTCAAACGGCGCAAAGCTCAACAGCAAATTCAGGCAAGCGCGGTTCTGGCTCCCACTGGAAAACTGATTGATCAGTTCTATGCCATCCTGCCCTTCCAGCTCACCCAGGCTCAACAACGGGTCGTTAATGATATTTTGAATGATTTGCAACAGCCAACCCCCATGAATCGACTGGTGCAGGGAGATGTGGGTTCTGGAAAAACGGTTGTTGCGGTTATTGCCTGTCTGGCTGCGATTCAGTCTGGTTACCAAACGGCGATTATGGCTCCCACCGAGGTTTTGGCAGAGCAGCACTACCGCAAAATGGTGCAGTGGTTTAACCTGCTGCAACTGCCTGTAGAGTTGCTGACTGGTTCAACCAGGGCCGCTAAACGGCGGGAAATCCATGCCCAGCTTGAAACTGGAGAACTGCCCCTGCTGGTGGGTACTCATGCCCTGATTCAGGATACGGTCAACTTCCAGCAGTTGGGCCTGGTAGTGATTGATGAACAGCATCGGTTTGGCGTCCAGCAGCGGGCACGGTTGCAGCAAAAAGGGCAGAATCCCCACGTTTTAACCATGACCGCAACCCCCATTCCCCGTACCCTGGCGCTTACCCTCCACGGAGATCTGGATGTCAGCCAGATTGACGAACTGCCCCCCGGACGCAAACCCATTCAAACCACCGTTCTTGCTGGACGGCAGCGAATGCAGGCCTATGATCTGATCCGACGCGAAATTGCCCAGGGACGACAGGCTTATGTTGTACTGCCACTGGTGGAAGAGTCTGAAAAGCTGGACTTGAAATCGGCGATCGAGGAGTATCAGGAACTTCAAGAGCGGGTGTTTCCTGAATTTCAGGTCGGTTTACTGCATGGGCGCATGACCTCCGCTGAAAAGGATGAGGCCATCAACCGCTTCCGCACCAACGAAACCCAGATCTTAGTCTCGACAACAGTGGTGGAGGTGGGGGTGGATGTCCCCAACGCCACCGTGATGCTGATTGAACACGCTGAACGGTTTGGCCTTTCCCAATTGCACCAGCTTCGGGGTCGGGTTGGGCGCGGAGGTTCCCAATCCTTTTGTCTGTTGATGAGCAGTTCTAAAACAGAAACTGCCCGTCAGCGACTCAAAGTATTGGAACAGTCTCAGGACGGATTCTTTATTGCCGAAATGGATATGCGCTTCCGGGGTCCAGGTGAGGTATTAGGCACCCGCCAGTCGGGCTTACCCGATTTTGCTCTGGCCAGTCTGGTGGAAGACCAGGAAGTGTTGGAACTGGCCCGCCAGGCCGCCGAACGAGCGATCGCCAGGGACGAAACCCTAAACCGCTGGCCATTTATGAAAGAAGAGCTAGAATACCGTTACCGCAGACTCATGGGCGGCGCAATTCTCACTTGAAGTTGTTACTTGTTAGTAAGTAAGGGGGTGAGGGGGTAGATGGGTGGAGGGGTGGCTGAGTTCTGAGTTCTGAGTTTCTACCTCACACCTCTCTCCTCTCTCCTCACCGAACTAACACCTAACAACTAATAACTGTTAATAGAACGGCAACGTCACTCCAAAGCAAGTGGATTCATCGTCAGCGTCTACCCAGACATCGCCTCCTATCTGAGCAGCCAGTTTTTTGACGAGAGCTAAACCGAATCCTAAGCCACCTGAGTTATGAGGGTTTGGGCGATCAATGCGGTAGAAGGGCCGGAAAATTTGCTCCCTTTCTTCGGGGGAAATGGACACTCCAGAGTTAGTGACAGTAATTTGCAGACGTGAAAGGCTGGAGAGATAGGGCAATGAAGGTGGATTGCCCGAATTTTGCGATCGCCCCCCCGCCCCATTGGCTTCCACGATGCCTGCCCATACAGTGATCGCTTCTCCTGACGGAGTATACTTCAGCGCATTGCTGAGTAATTCGGTTATGATCCGCTCTAAGGACTTGTAAGAAAATAACTTTTACATCTTCCATGTAAAATGGATCTACTATTGATTCATGATAGATGACAAT
>JAIMBL010000359.1 GCA_023511615.1 Leptolyngbyaceae cyanobacterium HOT.MB2.61 | reverse complement strand
TCTGGTCTTTTTCCTTTTCCAGCAGGATACGCCGTTTCTTCTCCTTTTCTCATACACCACAAATAAACATAGCTCATTTGGCAACTTCCATCAGCAAACCTTCAAACACTTTCAGAAGCTAAACCTGGATGGCTTAATTGGTCGGGCGCAAAGCGTTTCTTACCTTCCCAGGGACAAACAGACACAGCAACAGCTGATAACGGAGCTACAGTCCCTCTGTAATCGTTGGGCTGACGAATCCGGCCAGGTTTCTATGATTTACCAGACCTAGGTATTTCTGGTAGAACCCAGATACCTATAGCGTTCCTATCTGGATTGTGAAAAGGGATTTCGGCGGAATTCCTTTTCACAAAGCCCTTTCCTTTCACCAATCATTTAGGACTGCTATAAGTAGGTAGACGTAATTAATTGGAAGAAAGGGGAGTAGCGGCGTTGCCCCTGGGCAGGGGGGCACCCCCTCCACCCCTAAAACCATCTTTAATTTAATTGCACCCAGCTACTTAGAAGTTCCTTGGAACTGCTTGCCTTAAAGAGTAACGCTTGACTGGTGGTTTTGTTTTGGAGGTGGAATGATGTTACGCAGACTGGGGTTGATTTTACTGGCTGCAATCTTTGGGTTTCTGGTATGGCAAAGCCGCACGCCCGCCCAATCCGTTGCCAATCTGCAAGCCGATCTCTACAACTTGAGAGTACAGGTCAACCAGCTTCAAGCTCAGGTTGCTCAGCTCAGCCAAAGAAATTTTTCTCGATCGCCCTCCAGTAGTCCCGCTCCGCGCATCCCTTCAGGTAGCCCTTACTTGAGCGATCGCCAGATGCTTGACCGATTAGCAATCTTAGCCATTGAAGCTAAAGATCGGCTAAATGCCCTTGAACAAAGAGTATCTCGCCTAGAAAAACGTACTAAGTAGGTAAGGGTAGGAAAACGCATCCAGATTGCGAAATGTAAACCTCACTCTATTTGTCAGCCTAAGCAAGCCTAGAGAAGATGTTACACAACTTGACTTACATGAGCTAAATTGCACTAACCTACTTATAAGTTAAAGCTTTATAAACTATGCCGAAAGATCAGCCAATTCCCTCATGGAGTAAGGCAGACTTGATGAATCAGGTTTAATCTCGCCTCTCACACCCTTAAGAAGTTGACAATGAAGCGGTTGCTGATTGGTATTGCTGGACTTGTCGGCTTAACCATTTCTAGCTGCGCTATCTCCATCCTGGCAACGGCTTTGCCAAAGGAGTTGATCCAGCAGACGGTTGCTTGCCCAACGGATGGCAAGGCAAAAACTGAAAACTTTCAGGTATTGAGTACCCATCGCTGGTCCCAGGGCATTGTGATCCTCTTTAGCGGACTATGCCCAGGTGAAGGCAAAACTGCGATGAAGCGGATTATTGGACACAAAGTAATCAAGTGGAGTGGAATGGGTTGGCAAATCAGCAGCAGCGATAGTTATGTGCTCAAAAACACTCCATCCAAACCAGAAAAGCTGGTTAACTACAAAGTCAGCCGCTCTTCAAACCTTAATGGCGATCGCTACACCGTTTTGTATGGGCAAGCTTTAAAGCCCAAAGTTGCAACAATCGAAGCGACCTTTAACAATGGGCAAATTCTGCGCGATCGCAGTAGCGACGGTGCTTTCGTTCTGATTGCAACCGGAGCTACCGGAGTTTGTGAAGTGCGCATCCTGGGTTCAGATAATCAAATCCTGCGTCAGGAAGAGCCTGTTATTCCTAAGCAGATCATCAGGGATGGAAACACTCACTGGTGCCTACCCGTTTCGTACCAACTGTAAAAGACACAAAAACAGGGATGACAGTCTCATCCCCGTTCAGCTACTTACTGAGAGTTTCGAGATTACAACTGAGGAGTATACTGCTCTTTTTCGGGTATATCTGTATACTCAGCAACGATCTGACGAAACTCTTCGCCATCAATCGTTTCACGCTCAATCAGCAGATCGACCAGGCGGTCAATCACGGCCCGGTTTTCTCGAATCAAGCGGCGGGCCTCATCGTAGCAGTGTTCCACAATGGAACGCACCTGGGCATCAATACGAGAAGCGATTTCTTCTGAGTATTCAGAGCGCATCATCCAGTCCCTTCCTAGGAAAACCTCTCCCGTCTGGCTTTCAAGCGAAACCGGACCCAGATCGGACATGCCGAAGCGAGTCACCATTTGCCGTGCCATAGCAGTTACCTGTTGCAGGTCATTGCCAGCGCCAGTCGTAACTTCTGCATCGCCAAAAATCACTTCCTCAGCTGCACGGCCCCCCAGCGCACCCGTAATTCGCGCCAAAATTTGGGCTCTGGAAATCAGGCTCTGGTCTTCACCAGGAGTGAACCAGGTCAGGCCACGTGCCTGCCCCCGCGGAACAAGGGTCACCTTTTGAACGGGGTCATGGTGCTTGACTAGGGTACCAATAATGGCATGGCCGATTTCATGATAAGCAATCAAGCGCTTGCTCTTGCTATCTACTAAAGGAGTTCCTTCCATCCCTGCAACAACACGATCCACCGCATCGTCAATTTCCAGCATGGTGATGGCTTCTTTGCGACGACGGGCGGTAAGAATGGCAGCCTCATTCAGCAGGTTGGCCAGGTCTGCACCGGTAAAGCCAGGAGTGCGGCGGGCGATCGCTTCCAGTGACACCTCTTGAGCGAGCTTTTTGTTGCGGGCGTGCACCTTGAGTACCTCCAGACGCCCTTTCATATCGGGTGGATCTACCATCACCTGGCGATCAAACCGACCAGGGCGCAGCAAGGCAGAGTCCAGCACATCGGGACGGTTGGTGGCCGCGATGATGATGATGCCCGTATTGCCCTCAAACCCGTCCATTTC
>JAIMBL010000358.1 GCA_023511615.1 Leptolyngbyaceae cyanobacterium HOT.MB2.61 | reverse complement strand
GTGGAGGGGGTGAAACCCCCTGCCTGGGGGCAACGCCCCCACTCCCCTTTCTTCCAATTAATGATGTCTACCTACTTCTTAGTTGTTAGTTGTTGACTGTTAGAGAGGGGTAGGGGGGATGGGTAAGAGGGTGGAGAAACCTCTTCTCACTCCACATTCCTTATTCCTTCACCTTTTGCTGTGTTTCTTCAATCAAAGCATTTAACTGGGGGGAACGAACGACTGGGAGGGGAGTCGGTTGGTGAATTTGACGGGTAGTGGGTGGCAGGCTGCTGACTGAGTGAGCGGTACGTCGGGCGATCGCCTCCAATGGTTCTGGTGGATCGACCCGTTGTCCCTGTTTCATGACCAACTTCATGAGCGGTTGGCTATCGATAGGAGCTTCGTTGATTAATCCTAACCAGTCCTGGTAAACTTCTCCCTGCTGATAGCAGCGGAAAATCTGTTTGCGTCCAGGGTACGTAGTTTTGCCTGTCGCCTCCTTCATTACTGGAATGCCATCGATTTCTACCAGTTTGTAGACCCCGTTTACGGGTGAACCTGTCACAAGTTGGGTCCCCAATCCGTAACCATCAATACAGGCTCCAGCAGCCTGCAATTCAACAATTTTGTATTCATCCAGATCGCCACTGGCAAAAATCGGTACACCAGGCAGCAATTGGCGCACCTGTTTGGAAAGTGACGCTAGGTCACCTGAGTCAATGCGAACTCCAGCTAAGTGCATCTTTCCAGTTTGAACTTGATTCGCCAGTTGACTGGCAGCGGCGATGGTGTCATAGGTGTCAATCAGCAGGGGAGCCCCTGGGAAGTAACGGTGGAAGGCAGCAAATGCTTCAGTTTCACTGCCTTCTGTTGCTGCCAGTGCCATTACAAGTGAGTGGGCCATTGTGCCAACGGGCTTTCGTCCCAGCTTAAGTGCAGCTAGAACATTAGATGTGGCGTTCAACCCAGCTGCCAGTGCTGCACGAGCCGCCCAGAGAGATGCCTGGGGACTAAATGCCCGCCGGGTACCAAACTCAAATAGCGTTGCGTCCGAGCCAGCTACATCTCGCAAACGAGCGGCGCGGGTCGCAATCAAAGTCTGGTAATTAATTGTGTTCAACAGGTAAGTTTCAATCACCTGGGCCTGCCAGAGAGGAGCTTCTACCCGCAAAATCGGTTCGCTCGCAAAAATGGCAGTCCCCTCTGGAACTGCCCAGACATCGCCTGTAAAGCGAGTTTCTGCCAGTAGGGACCAGAAGCGGTCTGGGGCACCTGAAAAAATTCCAGTTGATCGCAGCATCTCAATCTGGTTTGACCCAAATTGGAGTTTTTCCAGGTAATCCAAAGCCTGCGCCAGGCCCATTGCAATTAAGTAGCCAAATCCTCCTGGCAAATGGCGCACAAACAACTCGAAGCTGGCCGTCCTTTGCTCCATTCCTTCACCCACATAACAGGCCACCATCGTGAGTTGATACAGGTCTGTCAGCAAGCTGTAGTTATCGGAGTGAAGTGTAAGTTCCTGGTCTTCCACAGTGGTCATGGGAAATCTTGACTCGACTGCACGAGAGAATAAAAAGTATTCCTCAAATTATAGTCAATAAAACCAAAATTCGGGAAGGTTGATTTCTGATTGATTTCTGAAAATATTTGATGTGGTTTTCAGGAAAGCGTGTTTGCAGGTAATTTCTTGAGGAAACGCTAATTGCGATCGCACGCTAGGTGAAAGGTTTTACCTGCACCCATCCTGTTTTACTTCTTGTGATAGACAGGGTGTGGTAGACAGGGTGTGATAAACAGGGAGGCTTTGCTTGCTCTGATATTCTCCGGAAAGCGAAAAACCAGATTATGGTGAATTCAATCAAAAATCATCGGCTTTCCTCATTAATGGAACTCTGATGGGGTTAGAAGCTGACGCCTTATACCAACTGGTTTCTGCCTGATTGACTGACAAAACTCAATTGCCCTCACCCCAACCGTACCATTCGAGTGGTATCAGTTCCTATGAGGATATTCTTAAGCAGCGTAAAGAATAGTCAAATAACTCAAATAAAAACTTAAATAAATAATTCAGAACACAGCAAATTATTTTCAATTTAGTCATAATTAAAGTGTAAGGAGATAGATTGAAACTAAGCATTCACTGCGATTGAGTCTGAGTTTAATTACTGAAACTTTGAGGTAAACGTGAGGTAAACGCTATGGGTATGCCAAAATTCCTTGATAATGTGATTCAGTACTTCTCCGGGGCTATATCTCGAATCTTTGGACCCAGTGATGACGCCTATCCTAATACTGGTGTACAGCCTTTTGAAGGAGAACCCAACAAGAAATCTCACTTCTCTGATTAGTGCAACAGTGGCATAATCTCAAGCTATCAGTGTGTTAAAAAATAGAAATAAAAGCCCTTTGTAATGCCCTTTAGAAAAATCTGTTTTTCCACAGATTTTCTGGAGGGGATATGAAAAAGCTGGTGAGGATTTGAGTCTGGTTCTTCACCAGCTTTCGACGTTTAGGGATTCTTCTCTATGCCCTGGTTTGTAAAGATTGAAGAAGGAATTGTAGATAAAGCCACCTTTGATAGGTATGTTCCCGCTCATAAGGAATATGTTCGTGAATTAATTGCAGAGGGACATCAGGCAAAAACAGGTTACTGGAGTTGCTATGGTGGGGGGATGTTATTGTTTCAAGCAGCCTCTATGGATGAGGCCAAAGAGATCGTTATCCAGGATCCTCTGGTGAAAAATGGCTGTGTGAAATACAAACTCTATGAGTGGTGCGTGGTGGTGGAGTAATGGGGTCAGTGTGAGTTTCTAACACGATAGCTTAGGATCTGTAAAGGAATAACTTTCACAACTTCTTTTGTGGCGAAATTGTGTAATTCCATTCTCCATGAAACC